>CAIQQM010000226.1 GCA_903873945.1 uncultured Verrucomicrobiota bacterium | reverse complement strand
TGGTGGGCTGGAGCTCTAGCGCTCTCTGGTAGTGCTCCATTGCTTCATCCATCCGGCCTCTTTGAACCAGAAGGGTGCCCAGATCACTCTGGGCGTTTGCAAGCTTAGGGTCGATTTGCACCGCCCTTTGGAATTGGGCCAGAGTCTCATCATCTTGTCCCTTCTTGAACAGCGCTTTACCGAGGTTGTAGTGCGCCTCAGCGAACCCCGGCCGGATCTCTAGGGCTCTTTGGAGATGTACGAGCGCTTCGTCGAGCTGCCCCGTTCGGAGCAGAGCGATGCCAAGCTTGCAATCGGCCTCAGCAAGGCTGGGCTGGATTTCCAAAGCCCTGCGGAAATGAGCGATGGCGTCATCCACTTGCCCCTGCTGGAGGAGCACATCGCCCAAACGGCTATGGGCGCCCGCGAAGCCGGGATTGAGTTGCAGGGCTTCCTGGAACTGACCGATGGCCTGGGCTGTCTGCCCTTGTTCGCCCAGCGCGATGCCGAGGTTGTAATAAAGGTCCGCGCGGCCCGGTGCCAGCCTTGCGGCTTCCTTCAAGTGAGCAATCCCCGCGTCCGGCTTTCCCGCCTGGAGTAAGGCGACGCCGAGGTTGTCGTGGGCATCGACATAGCGGGGCTGGATTTCCACAGCCGCCTGGAAGTTGGCGATTGCCTCATCCGTCTTCCCCTGGCGAAAAAGCAGCAACCCCAGGTTATAGTGGATAATGGAATTGTCTTCCGTCACGGAGAGCGTGTGGCGGAAAAGCGATTCGCTGTCAAACCAGTAACCAATTTGTCGTCGCGTCAATGCAACGGAGAATAAAGCGGGAGCATGGTAACGCCAACGTCTCGTTAGCTCGTGCGTGCTCCAGGCTAAAGCCGCGAACAAGCCTGCCAACGGCACATAGGTGTACCGATCTGCGTGCGACTGATATCCAGCTTGGATCAGGCCGATAACCGGGAGAAGCGTGACTACATACCAGAGCCAACCGAAGACCAAATATGGTCTTGTGCGCCAGGCCCGTACGACAAAAATTGAGACCGTCAGAAACAGCAGCGTGGCGGCAACGACAACCCAAGCCGAAAAGGTTTTTGGATAGGGATAAAACACCGCCAAATCGCTTGGCCAGACGGTCTGGACGAGATAACGCGCATACGACAAGATGGTGTTGACAAGGCGTTCCGGAACCGGGAACCGTGTTGTGCTTCGCAGCGCGCCCGCGCTCCTTTGGGCGAACACAGTCACTGCTCCGGCGATCAACGCGATGACTAGAAACGGCACCTTTTCCAAGAGCAAGCTCCGAAGGACTGCCCACTGAAAGCGGGCTGGCGATTTATCCGAGCCGAAGGCTTGGTCGCGATCTGTTGGAGTTGCGAGGTGAAAGCGGCGCAACGGCCACCAGTCCAAAAGCAGCAAGACAAGGGGCAGGGTCACTACCATCGCCTTACTCATCAACCCACACGCGAAACAAACGAGGGCCAGGATGTAGAAGACCAAGGATGGAGGATGAAGGATAGACAGTCGCGGCGGGGAAAGCGCCGAACTTTGAATGCTGGATTCGGGGCCTTGCATTTCGGATTTCAAGCCTCCCTCTCCTGGTTCCCGCCGGGTGACTCCGGACAGCTCCACATACTTCACATACGCCAGGAGGGTCAACAGCCAGAAGAGGGTGCTGAGCACGTCCTTGCGCTCAGCGACCCACGCGACCGATTCGACGTGCAGGGGATGCACTCCAAACAAGACCGCGACAAAGGCGCTCCGCCAGGTTGCGCCAGTCATCCGCCGGAACAGCAGGAACAGCAGGACAGTGCTGGTCGCATGGAGCAGCAGGCTGGTCAGGTGGTAGCCGCCCGCCCGCAGCCCAAAGAGTTGGTAATCCAACGTGAGTGATAACCAGGTCAGCGGATTCCAAAACCCGGCCTTCAGGGTTGTGAACGCCCAGCCAAGGCTGTCCCAGGTCAAACCTGCTTGGACGTGGGCGTTCTCGGAAACGTAAACATTGTCATCAAAGTTGACAAAATCGTTGCTAACCGAAGGCCAGAACGCCCAAACCACGAGAAAGAATAAAAGGCTGCAAATAAGGGCGAGCCGGGCTGTGCGGGGCATGCCTGACGGCAGTTTCAGAACAGAGGCATCTGCTTTAGCGATTGAGGCTAGTCCATTCTCTGCCCGGAATCGTTCATTGGATTCAGGTCTTGTGTCACTCAAAGCTCGCGTTGCCATGCTCGGGGCAGCCCTGGACAGTTGCGGTGCGCCAAGACAGCCCCAGGGAGATATACGAAGTTCTGCGATGGCCGCCGAGTAAAAAAGTTCAGCTTGAACCATGGACCGGTTCCCGCGCGCACGCTTCAGTCATCCGCTGCCCCGGTCAACGGGTTGTTGATTAGGCGCCCGTCATCGTCCCAGATGAACCCGGCATGCCACACCGGCTGGTAAGCGATCAGGGTGGCGCCAATCAGGAGCAAGCCGGGAAGCCAGGCTTGAGAGCGCAGAAACTTAACGATGCGGTTGACCTCACGCCCGGTTCCAACCTCGGACTTCATTGGTGGATGGAACTCCTGCCCGCCATGAGCGTTTCTGAAAGGGCGATCGGTTTCCTGGTTCACTCCCCGCGAATCTGAAGAAGGCCCCTGGAGGACACAAGCATTTGGTCGCTAAGGGAAATATCCTGCGCATCAAGCGCACCAAATTTCAGCGCACATCGATTCGAGGCTGTGTTCATATTATCGTGTATTTGATTGACAGGCTGGCCCGGGTTCGTGTTCCTGCTGTGATGGCCATACTTCGTATCAAAAGCCGCCGCCGCTGTTTCTGCTAGAACAACAAAATGGAAGATTACCCTCACGTTCAGCGCTTTGAATCCGTAACGATCGTCTTGCCAGTGATCAACGAGACCACATCACTGAGGCAAACGGTGGACATTATTTTGCGCGACGTGAAGAGGGAGCACCTCAAAGAATTGTTGATTGTGGTCTGCCAGAAGACCACTCCTGAAGCGGCGGCTGTGGCAGCCCGGCTTCGGCAAGAGCTGGGCAATCTTGTCGTAGTGCACCACCAGCGGTTGCCCTTTCTCGGCGGGGCCATGCGCGAAGCATTCGATCTGGCTCGCGGCAGCCATTTGATTATGATGGCCAGCGATCTCGAGACGGACCCCAATGATGTGGCGACGATGATCTCCGAAGCGCAGAAAAACCCGGCTTGCATTATCACGGCATCACGCTGGCAGGCTGGGGCACAATTTCAGGGCTATTCGAGGATTAAATTGGTTTGCAATTGGATTTTTCAACGCTCGTTTTCGATTCTTTACGCAACCAAACTCTCCGACCTGACCTTCGCGTATCGGATATTTCCAACCAGGCTGGTTCAGTCGATCCGCTGGGAAGACCTTCGCCATTCATTCCTTTTTGAAACTTTGGTCAAACCCCTGCGCCTGGGGGTGCCGGTGATCGAGATTCCTTCCACCTGGCGCGCACGAACCGAAGGCGCGTCGCAGAACACGTTCTTTAGCAACTTTGCATATTTTAAGATTGGTCTTCGCACGAGGTTTGCTTCACGCCAATCGATATTGGTCTCTGGGGCGGGGCCATCTCCGGAGCCAAGACAGCCATCTTTGAAATAGATACAAGCACCCGAATGATGAAAAAGGTTATCGTCACCACAACCATCAACCTCCCTACCGAAGCGATTCGCCGGTTCCAGACCATGAAGGATTGGGACTTGGTCGTCATCGGGGACAAGAAGACGCCGCCTAACTACAAATTGGATCGCGGCACATATGTGACACCCGAAATGCAGGAGAGCTATGACAAACCGCTGTCAGACGCCATCGGTTGGAATTGCATTCAGCGCCGGATTCTCGGAATCCTTTGGGCCCATGACACGGGAGCGGACGTAGTCGCCGTTGTCGACGACGACAACATTCCGCTGGCAGGTTGGGGCGAGAACCTGATGGTGGGGCGGGAAGTCGAGGTGAATTATTACGAGACCGATTTGCCGGCTTTTGATCCTGTGGGCGCGACAAACCACAAAGCGCTGTGGCACCGTGGTTTTCCGCTTCAGTTGCTGCCTAAACGCGATTACTCGCGCAAAAGCCGGCGGAAAGTAAAAGTGGACGTGCAGGCGGATTTTTGGAACGGCGACCCGGATATCGATGCAGTGTGTCGAATGGAACACGCGCCCGTGTGCAATTTTGACCCCGCCTGTTTCCCGATCACGTCCAACAAAATGGGTCCGTTTAATTCCCAGAACACCTTCATCTCAGGCAAACTCCTGAAGCACTACTTCCTGTTCCCTCACGTTGGAAGGATGGATGATATTTGGGCTTCTTATTATGTCCAGGCGCTGGGGGCCAAAGTTGTGTGGGCACAGGCCTCAGTTTTCCAGGAGCGCAACATTCACGATCCTGTGCGGGACATGATGGCGGAGTATGTTGGTTACGAGAACAACCTTGATTTGGTCAGCAGGGTGGCCGCAGATCCGGATTCCATTATCCAGTATCTTCCCGACCGTTCAGCAGAAGTGTTTCGTCTTTATCGCAAACATTTCAAGTAAGGAGTTGCATCACGTTGGAGAGAATCCGGATCTTGTCTTTCGTCGTATACGGCTTGCCTCTCATGTCGGGTCCTTTCTTGGCGCAGATTAACCTCTCCACTGTCCCGAAAAAACGAAGTCGCGTCACGCTGCTTCGCTCCCAACAATCAGGTTCATGAACAAGGGGGACCTTAAATTCCAACGGCTCCAGATTCGCGGATCGCGGCAGCACTCGTTCGAATTGCAGGCAGCCCGGGTCCGACAACCTGTTAAGATCGGCTGGAACCCGCCAACGACAACGCGACAGCGTTTGACTAATCTCTCGGAATTACCCAATATGCTCTGAAGTTTTAACGAAGGTTCCCATTGGACGAACAAGAATATGCCTCCCAAAACCGCTGAAAAAAACCCCGAGAAAACCGCCGACACAAAAGCCGCCGAAGCCGCCAAATTGACCGCAACACGCCAGCGAGACCTGGATGCCGCCATCTCCAGCATCACCAAAGCCTACGGCGACGGGAGCATCATGCGCCTCGGCGACGCGCGCTCTCTCCGGCAGATTGAGGTGATCCCCACCGGTTCGCTCGCCATGGATCTCGCGCTCGGCGTCGGCGGCATCCCGCGCGGCCGCGTGGTTGAGATCTTCGGCCCTGAATCCTCCGGCAAAACCACCCTGATGTTGCATGTCATCGCCAACGCCCAAAAAGCCGGCGGCCTGGCGGCGTTCATCGATGCCGAACACGCCCTGGATCCCGGCTACGCCAAACGGCTGGGGGTGAACCTGGACGACCTCCTCGTGTCACAGCCCGATAGCGGCGAAGAGGCGCTGACGATTTGTGAAACGCTGGCGCGCTCGAACGCGCTCGATGTGATCGTCATCGACTCCGTCGCCGCTCTGGTGCCCAAAGCCGAACTGGAAGGCGAGATGGGCATGGCGACCATGGGCATGCAGGCGCGCCTGATGAGCCAGGCCTTGCGGAAGCTCACCGCCATTCTCGCCAAAGCCAAAACTACCTGTGTGTTCACCAACCAGATGCGGGAAAAGGTCGGTGTCATGTTCGGCAACCCGGAAACCACATCGGGCGGCAAAGCGCTCAAGTTCTACGCGAGCGTGCGCATTGATATCCGGCGCAAGGACACGATCAAGGACGCCGCCGGTAATGCCGTTGGCAACCACGTCAAAGTCAAGATCGTCAAAAACAAAGTCGCTCCGCCGTTTGCGGAGGCAGAATTCGACATCCTCTACAATCACGGCATCAACAAGGAGGGCAGCATTCTGGATGTCGGGATCGAATCCGGCGCCGTGGAAAAGAAGGGCGCCTGGCTGCAGTTCGAAGGTGAACTGATCGGACAGGGCAAAGAGGCCGCCCAGAAGGCAATGGCAGAAAAGCCGGAACTGGCCCGCAAGATCGTTGATGCGATCCTGGTCAAACGCAACGCTCCCGTCGCGGCGTAGCCGGGAGCCTGCCGGGGTGCGGCTGCCCTTCCTGCGGCTGGCAGAACGCGATTTTTTGCTTGCAAAATACGGGCTTATTGGTTAGTTACATCTCGTTGTTAGCCTCGGTCTTTTAGAACTGGGGCAAGTGCGGCGACTGTATGCTGGTTATCATACTGCATGAATAAGTCTCAACCGACGAGGGTGTCTTGAGTCACCCTTACCCCTCACGCCATTCTCCTTCTTCCGGTTCGTTCGTCAGGGTCAATGGAAAAATCCGCGCCCGGGAAGTCCGTGTTGTTGGCACTGACAACAAGCAGCTCGGTGTCTTGACTCTCGGTGAAGCCTTGAATCTGGCGCGCGTCGGCGGAGTCGACCTCGTCGAGATCGCTCCCAACGCGACGCCGCCAGTCTGCCGGCTGGTGGACTTTGGCAAGTTCCGCTACGAACAAGCCAAGAAAGACAAGGAATCCAGGAAACACCAGCACGCCACCCGCGTCAAAGAGGTTCAGCTAAGCCCGAAAATCGACTCGCACGACCTTGCGGTTAAGATCGAGCACTCCATCGGTTTCCTGTGCGAGGACATGAAGGTAAAGATCACTTTGAAATTCCGCGGACGCGAAATGGCGCACACGGAATTCGGCTTCCAGGTGATTCATAAGTTCCTGGCGGAAATCGCGCCCTACGGCCATCAGGACTTTGAGCCCAAACTGATCGGCCGCGGCATCAACGCGATGATCAGCCCGCTGCCTCGCAACAAGCGGGCCCGGCCCCCGGCACCCACCGCCGCAGGCGAAGCTCCGCTTGCCTCGCAAGCACCAGGCTGGAGTCCCGAACGCGAAACCCCGGTCCACAACGAGAGACCGGCCAGACCGCAGTCCGGGCAGCCGCAGCCGGACGGGTTCGCCAATAATCCTTTCGCTCAGATCGAAGTTAACCGGTGACCGGCGCCTTTGGCACCGGCAAAATACGGCATTACAGAGCCGGGTTGACCTTCTAGAAGAGGTTGTTGACCATGATCCCCATCACGCTGAGCGGGCCTTGATCTTCCAGGCCTTCGGTGGCCTTGTCGAGTTTTTGCATGGTCAGCTTGGCGTTATTGTAAAGCTCCGGGTTGTTCACCAGCTTGCCGACCGAGCCCTGGCCGTCGTTAACCTTCTGGAGAATTTGATGGAGATTGGTCATTGAGGCGGTTGTCTCTCGATAGAGCGTGTCGTCCTTAACCAGTTTTCCAATTGTGCCTTGGCCGGCGTTGACCTGGTCAATGACGTTGCGGGCATCGGCAACCGTCACTTTTATTTCCGAAGCGGCATCCTGCACATTGGTAACCGCGGCCAGCGCGGAATTGTATAGCGTGTCCTCGTAGATGAGTTTGCCGATGGTGCCTTTGCCTTGGGAAATTTGCGCCGATATCGACTGCACATTGGCAATGGTCGCCGTAAGCGGGCCGCGGTTCGCCTTCAGAAAATCCGTGAAGGGACCGAGGAGGTTGTCGATTTTGTCCCCGGTGAAGCTCTTGGTAAGGTTTTCAACTCCGGAAGCAACCGTGTCGATCTTCTGCATGATGGCGCTCAGATCGGGGGTTTCGACCGTGGACAGGAACGTGTCCGGGGTTGCCCGGGGAGCGCCCGGCGAACCGAAATCGACGGAAACAAAATTCTGGCCGAGCAGGCCGGTGAATTTAATGGTGGCGGTGCTGTCGGTTCGCACAGAAACGTCGCGCCGCAGTTTCATGGTCACCTGAACCTTGTCTATTTTTTCGGCGATGGCGATCTTCTCGACGCGCCCGACCTCGACGCCGGCCATGCGGACACGATCCCCGACCTTGAGGTCTGAGATGTTGTTGAACAGGGCGTTGATGCGGTAGCCGCGCTGGAAGGCTTCGGTGCCGCCGATCGTTTCAAGAATGAGGACGGCGGCGATGACAGCGAGGGCGACAAAAACGCCCAGCCGGGTTTCAAGCGTGTTTTTCATGCTCTTTTCTTTCATTGGAATGTTTAAAATCGGCGCGGAGAAATTGCTGGACTAGGGGATCGGGGTTGCGCCTCACCTCCTCGGGCGTGCCGATGGTGAGGATGCGGCCTTCATTAATGACGGCCATGCGGTCAGCGACGCCGAAGGCGAGGTCGCGATCGTGGGAAACAACGAGGGACGTGACACGGATCCGCTCCTGGAGATGCAATATTTCCTCGGCAACAACCACTGCGGACAGCGGGTCGAGTTCGCTGGTTGGCTCGTCGTAAAGGATCAATTGGGGCTCGATGACAAGCGCGCGGGCGATGGCAACGCGTTTTTTCATGCCGCCGGACAACTCGTTCGGCATCTTGTCTTCGGTGCCCTTCAAGCCAACAACCTCAAGTTTCTCAGCAACAATGCGGGCGATTTCACTGGCAGGCATGAGCCGATGCTCGGAGAGATAGAGACCAACATTTTCGCCAACCGTAAGCGAGCTAAGCAAAGCGCCGGATTGGAACACCATGGCCATGCGGAACCTGCCCATGACCTCAGGGGACTGGATCGACTGGCCCTGGATCAGAACGTCGCCGGCATCGGGTTGTTCGAGCCCGATGAGGTGCTTGAGGAGGACGGTTTTGCCGCTGCCGCTGGGCCCCATGATGACAAAGATTTCACCCGCCTGGACATCGAAATCCAGTCCCTTAAGGACTTCCTGCCCATCGAAACTTTTGTGAAGGCCGCGGACCTGGACGCTGACACCTTGCTGATTGGAGGTCGGCGGGTTCATTACTTCTGCAAAGCTCGGGTGAGAAGGTAATCGAAGATGACGATCAACACGATGGAGTTGACGACCGCCTTGGTTACGGAACGTCCGATACCGCGCGGTCCGCCGCGGGTGATCAGGCCCTGATGACAGGAAACGACGCCGATGATGACGGCGAACACGAAGCTCTTGAAAACGCCGTTGGCGACATCGGAGATTTCGACAACGTCGCGAAGCGCGGACAGGAAGGCGGCGAAGGAAATTTCGATGCGGGTATTCGCCACGCAGACAAAAGCGCCGCCGAGCCAGCCGACCAGAATGGCGAAAATAACGAGCAAAGGCAGGGCGGCGGACAGGGCGATCAGGCGGGGCAAAACGAGGTAGTGGATTGGGTTGATGTTCATCGTGCGCAGGGCATCGATCTCCTGGTAAACGCGCATGGAACCGATTTCGGCAGCCATGGAGGAGCCGATGCGGCCGGCGATGAGAATGGCCATCATCACGGGGGCCAATTCGCGGCAGATGGAATAGCCAACCACGCCGCCAACGTAGCTGGCGAGGCCGTGCTCGACAAGGAGCGGGCCGGTTTGCAAGGCGATGACGCTGCCAATGAAGAATGAGAGAATGCAAACCATGAGGAGGCTGGCATTCCCAATTTCAAAAAACTGGTCAGCCACCTTCTGCCGCTGGCGCCAGGCCAAAGGCAGCGCCGCCAGTGTGCGGAAGAACAGAACTAACATTTCTCCGACGTTTTGAAACATACCACGGTAATCAGGAGGCTAAAGCGGCCGGAAAAGCAACGCGGCCAGCCACACTGTTCAGGTTTGTATTTATTTCCCGCATTTACTTTTCCCAATTGAAAAATCCATGCCGGCATAATTTGCCTCCGGCGGGTCGTTTGCGCCACACAATTTTCAAACCGGCTCTCAGGAACCATGCTTAAATAACCAACCGGCCATCCTCTGGCCGGCGAAAGTCAGGGCATAGAGGATGCCCAACAAAACCACATCCGCAGGGCCGACCGGGAGGTCGTAGCGATAAGCGATGCAAAAACCGATGAAAGAGGCCGCCCCGCCAATCAGTGAGGCGAAAATTGTGAGCTGGCGCATGTTTGCCGCGAACAAATGGGCCGTCAGTGCCGGAATCAGGAGGAAGCCAAACGCGATCAGCGGGCCAACGCTAAGGACCGCCATGGATACGGTCAGCCCGATCAGCAAATACAACAATACGTCCCAGGCGACAACGTTCTTGCCGAGCGTGACGGCCATAGCGCGGTCGAATGAAACCAGCAGCAATTCCCGGTGAAACAAGGCCAGGGCCAAAACCACCACGGCCAAAGACGTACCTGTCAGGACCAGATCGGCATTGTCGACCGTGATAATCTCCCCCTTCATCAGATCGAGCCAGCCAACCTCCGCGTAGCGGTTTTTAGAGAGCAGGAGGATGCTCGCCACCGCCGCGACGACATAGGCGCTGCCGAGGCGGCCCTCAGGCAGGCCGCGCCGCCGCCGATCGAGGAACGCCAGCACAAGGATGGCCGAAAGGGAAAACACGGTTGAACCGAGGAAAGCCAGGAGATGTTCGCTGTGGGGGGCGTGCTCGGGCTGCAGGACCCCGAGCCACATGGGCACGCACAACGCGATGGCCACGCCGGTGGAGGAGATCTGTGGCAAAGCAACGCCCATGAATACGAGGCGGCGCAACACGAGGAACACGCCGACCAGCGGACAGGCGAAACCAATAAGCACACTGGTGTAAACAGAGTTTCGGAGCAGAAAATCGGGTGAGAGGATCTGACGGAGTGTTTCCATATCAACCAAGCTCGATATCCAGCATCTCCGCCAGGTGTTCGGGCCGGAGCAGTTCAACAGCGGTGCCGGTGAGGACTTTGCCTTGATGCAGCCAGATGACTTGCTGCGCGTGCCGTCGCACAAGGGGTAAGTCATGGGTGACGAGCAGGATGGTCAACCCCCGCTCCTGGTGGATTTGGGAAATGAACGCCAGGAGGGCCTCGGTGGCGGCCGCGTCCACGCCTGCCGTGGGTTCGTCGAGCACGAGAATGCTGGGTTTGGTGGCCAGGGCGCGGGCGATGAGCACGCGCTGCTTTTGACCGCCGGACAGCTCGGCGAATCGCTGACGCGCGAACTCCTGCGCCCCGGTCGCTTCCAGGCACTGGCGCACAAGGGCGCGTTCGGCTGGCGGGACGGGACGACCCGGGCTGACACGCCCATACACGCCCATGAGCGCAACGTCGTAACCGGTCAGCAGGTAGAGGGGGTCGAAGTGGGCGGATTGCGGCACATAACCGAACACCGCCGGACATGCGGTTTCAGCCGAGATATGAATGCTCCCCCCAAGCGGTGGCAGCAGGCCGAGCAGGGTTTTGAGCAGGGTGGATTTGCCCGACCCGTTGGCACCGAGAATGGCGGTGAAACTGCCACCGGGAATTGACAGCGAAATGCCGGACAGGACGGGCTGACTGTCGTAGCCGATGACCAGGTTGTCGAGTGTGATGAATGGCTCACTCATGGGCAATCCAAGCGGACCTGCCGGGCGGGAAAACCGCGCCAGCAGGACCAAGTCGGGCCAGACTATCCACGTTTTGCCTCAGCCGCAACCAAGGTGTGAACGATATAGTCCATCATGTCGATATAGGTGTCGGTATGGGGCACGCCCCCGGGCATGATGGGCAGTTTCAGCAGGGTGGCGCCGGTCTGTTGGGCGATGAGCGCGGGCACCTTCTCTGGGAACTGCGGTTCGCGGATCACGATCGGGACATGCTCGGCTTTCATGCCGGTGATGAGTTGCTCGATATGCCGCGGGGTGGGGTCAATGCCAGGCTTCAATTCAATTGTGTTGAAGACTTTCATCCCGAAACGTTCGGCGAAGTATTCCCACTCCTCGTGGTAGGAGATGAATTTGACACCCTTGAGGCCTTTGGCCTCAACCTGCCACTGGACCATCTTCGCGTCGAGCCTGGCCAGGTAGGCATCCCGATTGCGGGTGAAATCCGCCCGGTATTGCGGAGCGAACAATACCAGCGCTTCGTAGATGTGCTGGATGGCCTTCTTGGCCAACACCGGGTCAAGCATGTAATGGGGGTTACCATAGGGATGGACATCCCCCTCGGAGTGATCGGTGGATGTGGGCACCGCGAGCGGTGCGATGCCCGGCGAACAATCCACGTAGCCGGGTTTGCCGGGTTGGATGCGGGGATTCTTGCTGGCTTCCAGCAAGGCGGGCAGGAATGCGTGTTCGCAGCCAAATCCCACGGAAACCATCAGGTCGGCGCGGTTCATCACCGGCACGAAACTCGGCTTCATGGGCACGCCATGGGTGTCTTCGACTCCTGTGGCGAGGCTGAACACTTCAACATGCTCACCTCCAAGCTCGCGCGAGAAGTCGGCGAGGTCGGTCAGTGTGGTAACCACGCGAATTTTGGCAGTCTGCGTCGGCGACGCCGTGAGCGCCGCAACGCCGAAAATGGCCGCTGACAGGAAACGGAATGCTGTGGATTTCATAAATATTCTTTAACCCAATTAATTGTTTAACAAACCAGTTTAGCGCGCTTGCCAGCCATGCGAGTGGGCGCCGATGATCCACGTCCATTGCAGGTAGATGGCATCGTCCGGGTGCAGGCCGGACACCGCGTTGTGGTCCGTGTGTGTGTATTGCAAACGGAGTTGGTTCCAATGGCTTAGCGCCCAGGTGATGTAGGGCGAGTACGCAACCGTCACGTCGTTTTGGTTTTCCGCACTTTGCACGTAGTCAAACAGGAATCCCGCGCTCCACTGGCGGTGCCACTTGTAGGTCACGTACGAGTACAGGCCAACCGAACCGACGTTGCCGTAATACTCGTCGCCGCTGCCAGCAATGCCGTCCGGGTCGAACAGGTAGCGGCTGTCGCTGTAAAGCACCTCCGTGCCCCAGTCCAATCTTTGAAATTGATTGTTCCGCAGCGGAACATAGCTCAGTTTCAGGTCGAACCCTGCGACGCGGCGTTCCTTTTCGGTCAGCGTGCTGCCGTCCGGCTGCACCAGAACACCACCGCGATCCTGGGTGCTGGGATTGATCAACCCCGATATGCCGGTTTCCAACTGCACGTTGGGCGTCAAATCGAAATAAGTCGAGAGCCGGCCATAATAATTGAATCCGCTTAAAGCGCGGTACGTGCCGGGGTTATTCAGCGGGCTGTCGCCGCCGAACCCAACGCCAAGTCCGGTCGTCAAGCTGACGTAGTGCGGCACCGGCAGCAACCAATTCAGCTGCGCCCCATCGGTTCTGGACTCGCCGCCGACATATTGTTCGAGCGCCAGGGGACGATTTACAAAGGGCAGTTCGTGATCGTGGATGTAAGATAGCTTGCCAAACTCCGCGAAGTACCTGCCGGCCTTCAACTCCAGGTTCCAGGGCAACGAGGTCGTCTGCAACGCCGCCTCCTCCACGCCCAACGCCGCCTCGCCCGTTTGAGCGTCTGCCGACGCATTGATGACAGCGTAGGCCTTCGCGAACGGGTCCACCGCCGCCGCCACGTTCAGCTCGACCGACCGTTGGAACACATCGAACCCGCCGGGCCGATCGCTGCCGGTTTGATCCGAGCCTTTGCTGCGATAAGAAAAGACCGTTTCTCCTACCAGGCCGATGGCCGGATTGAAAGCGCCGGGCCGAACTTGTTTCTGCGCTTCAACCACCCCATCCACCTTGGAATTCAACTCGTTGAACTGTTCCGGCGTCACCGCCACGATCGGGGCGGCATTCGTGGCCGTCGCGACAGCGGGAACATTTGTCGGTATCGATGCGATTTGCTTTTTCAGTGCCTCAATCTCCGCCTGCTGCTCGCGGAGCATTCGCTCAAAGCTTTCCCGCATCTCACGCTGCCGCTTCTCGAAGTTTTCCTGCAACTGCCTTATTTGCCCGCTAATTCTGTCTGATTCATTTGTCTCCTGGGCCTGGATAACACAGGCGCTCAGGCAAAGGGCGGATGCCCACGCTATAAGATATTTCAATTTCATACTTTCTCTTCCGAACACGCGAACACATCAGGCGTCCGCAGAACATTAAAGACTCCCCTCAGTCAACAACCGAAGGAAGGCTGCTGGTTGAAAGCCGGGAGCGGGGAGTGTTTACCCCGGCTCTAACCAACAACCGTTGGGGAAAAGAAGAGGAAAGGAGGAGCGCGGCTGGGGGAAAGACGATAATCGAAGTCCGACCGGGAATCGGCGTTCAGTAAACAGAGGCTGCCGACGGAGAAGAAAATAAGAATGGCCACAAATACCGTAACTTCGGCGACGCTCACCTGCCCCTTGGCGAAGAAGCAGACAAGGCAAAGATGGTCATTATCAGCGCAATCTCCATGAAGCCAATGATGGAGGGCGTGGCTGGCTGAAAGCGCGGCAGTGAGCAGCAACAGAGCCGTCAGCAAACCAGCGACAGCTGCTTTTGCAGCATGGCTCAAGCCGGACACTTTGGCTGCTCGTTGCACTTAACCATTAATCAAGCACAAGGGGCCTGCGGATGCAAGTCATTGGCGGGGATCCGGGTAAACCGAAAAGCTCGCGACAAGAGCTTGTTGTCTGATCGCGGTCTTGATAGCATGCTTTCAGTCGGGCGCTTGGCGCAGTGGTTAGCGCGTCTCGTTTACACCGAGTAGGTCGGGGGTTCGAGTCCCTCAGCGCCCACCACTCCTCTGAATCCTAGGTCCTTTTCCCCGTCTGTGAAATCTGCGCAATCTGTGGCAAAAAAATCCGTGTTTAATCCGCGAGGGTATGAGTTTTGTCAACGGGGCGCCCTGGAACACTCAGGACGCAGTTGTAGAACGGGCGGAAGCGGTGTCACCTTAAGGACCTGTTGGTCAGCTAACCCGCAGGTGGG
>CAIQQM010000225.1 GCA_903873945.1 uncultured Verrucomicrobiota bacterium | reverse complement strand
TCCATTTCCGCGGACGAAAGGCGGTTTTTCATGGTCGTTGCGTTGCCGACGGCTTCGAATACATATCGCCGGCAATCCTCCGCCAGCAAGTCGATCGTCTTGCCTGCCGTCTGTTTGAACTGGTCATACCCCCCGCCCTGGAGGGCAACCGCAGGGCGTTGCAGGTCGGCCATGAGGCCTTTCAAGCGGCAGAAATTGTCGTCCAAAGGAGTCCGGGGGAACGCCTCCCGCTCTTCTCCCGGTTCCGGAAGCTTTTGGATCAACTGTTCCACGAAGCCCAAAACGCTCAGGTTGGAATCCAGGAGCGCAGCGGCCAGATCGGTCTTTGCGTAAAGCTCATCGCGCGGCGAGACGGGATCCCCCGGCAACGACTGAAGACTGGCCAGGGCCGGACGGTGTGATGCGGTCTGCAAGGCCAGGCGACTGGCGCGCAGCGCAGGCGCGGAGAGGTAGGCTGAGCCTCCCGGATCCTTGCTGTAAACCAGATTCGCCTGGGCCAGCTCCTCCGAGCGCAATCCTAGATTCACTTTCACATTTCCATTTTAAGGCCGCCGCGGGTGCCTCACACCCATATAAGCTCCATAGCCACGAAATCTGTCCCCGGATTTAGAGAAAGAAGCCAAGGATTCGGTCACTCAAACCCTGCAAACCTGCACAAGAAGACCAGTTCGCGCGCCGCAGGGGCCTAGCGCGTCGGTTTGATTCCGACCTTCTGAACCTGCGCCAGCCTGCTTTCCTCCATCTCATTCAACGTCGCTCATCCCGACGCAACGAGGATTCCGACCATTCCGCAGTCCTACCGTCCTACCACAAAATCAATACTGGTCCGTTTGTCCAGACTGACGCCGGTCCCAGATTGCTCCGCCAAACCGAAATCGAGCGAATCCATGGTGTCCAACTCAAGACACGAGATTACTCCACGGCATCGCAGATTCTCGGACAAGGCGTCCAAACTCGCCTGTTTCGACAAGTGTTCCGGCAGCTCACAAACCATCTCGCGCCGCAACTCCAGAACCAATCACCCGACTCCGCTCAGGCACGACGGGCATCGCGGCCCGAAATTGCCAGCGTCAATTCGTCCTCTTCAAAATGGACCGCAACTACTTTGAAGCTACGACCGGGAGGCTGCAAGCGAAGTTAAACTAATCTGCCTTGCCACGTCACAGTTTCGCGTCCCATCGGGCCGAAGACGGCACTCAGCGGCAGTGCTACGCAAGTTTTTTCCGAGCTTCACGCCACCACGAATCATAGATGTCGGGCCTTTTCATAAGCACCGTTATCGCTCTCTGTGTGGCCTCTTCAAGCGTTAGGCTGTCGTATGGCCCCAAAACCGCCTCGATGTCCGGCATTAAGGAAACATTTCGCTGGGTTTGCGGCATGAGCTTTGGCAAGAGTTCGAGAACGACAATGGTAAAGCGCCGCAGCAACTTTTCGCTGCACACATCACGGTAGAAAGAATCAGCTCTGTCAACCTCGGCATACCGCTCCCAATCGGCCAAAAGGTGTTTTACTTCGCTCGACGCGGCCTGTTCCGGTGTGAGGGCAAACTCGCAAACCTTTACCCGCGCAGCATCTGGCGGGTAACCTTGGATGTCCGTGTCACAGGCAGGCTGCCCCGTGCCCATCGAAAGATCGACCATCGAAATCATGTTCGCGCACCCGGCCACATACTGAGCGAACAAATCGCAAAATAATTCGGCTAGACGACTGTCCGTCCAATATGCCTGCGCTTCGTCGAGATCTTCGAGCAACCGCTTTTTTTGTTCCTCGGTCACCGGCCCAATCGCCTTCCTCAATGCGTCAAAATGAGCGGCAAGCTCGGCCTTCATCGCGTTATAAAATTCGACAAACTTCAAAAATACACTGTGCCCAAACTCGTGGAACGCGCCGGGAAGGCAAAGACATTTGTCTAAAAAGTTCGCCTGAACATGCACCACCGGAATATCGAGGACGGCGAAAAACTTAGGAAAGATGGCGAGGTTTCCGGAAGAATGAACCACTAAGTCTTTGATCCAGTGCAACCCAAGCCGTTGAACGGCCCCGAGGAACACCAGCCTCAACGCCCGCTCCTCGTCCGTTACGTGCGCCACCGCCGGCAGATACTCTTCCTCGATAAGGGCCAGTGACGCCATTATCGCTCCCAAACGGTTGAGGCCATCCAGCCCGAAATCCGGGTCTCGAAAGGCTGGCTCCTCAGCTTCGTATAGCACGGCGATGTCCTCCACACGCTCCTTTAGGCAATCCAACATGAAGACTGGATCCCGACTTCCTCGGGGACAGGCGTCAAGTCTTTCGTGGAGTCCCACCAAAACAAACTTCACCTCGTCGGCTTTGAGCGGTTGGTAAGAATACATTCGGTCGCATTCTTAGCGGGAGCGCAATCGGCGAACCTCCCCGGCTACTTCGCCTTGCAGATACCCAACCACTTCAGAAACTTTATTCAACTGCTCCGCAGTCAATTTGATGTTCGATTTCATCGCGGACGAAATCCCCGCAAAATCCGACCCGTAATCCGTTGGTTGACGGCCGCCATCTACAAGCCGTTTCAAAATTAGCTTTTGCTGGTTGTCGCCGTCTGCCTTGCCCTCCAAGACTGGAGCAAGAGCATCCAAAAACTCGGCGACTTTCTTCTTCGCCTCCACAACCTGTTCGGCGGAGAGCTTCAAAGCCGCCACTTTGCCCAGCATGTCCGCACGAACCGCGATGAGCCATTTTGTCAGATCATCGACCCGCCCAAGATTCTGAGCAATGCTCCCTGAAAGTTGTCCTAAAGAGCTCATATCGCGGCCTCCTGTTCCTCTGTGTCCATCGTTTCATCGATTCCAGTGTTCCTAACTATTTCCCTCAACCGCTCGTCACTCCACCTGATTGTCACGGGCAGAGAAATCTCGATTTCTGGAGCGTTCCAGTTGAGGTGCGTCAGGCCGTAGGCATCCTCCGCAATGTTTTTGATGTCAATCGCGCCGGCTTCTTCCCCTCTCACGAGCTTCAACAGAAGCGTGCGGGCGGTTCTGCTTTGGCGATCCCAGGGACCCGGTTGCCCGGTCGAGGTTAAAAGAATCTCGGCGGAGTTTAGCTTCAAAAAGCTTCCAGGTATTGGATTCTCCAGCAGCAGATTCGCGTTCTTCGTGACCGTGAAAAGTCTCGCCGGTAAATGGCTCTTATGCACCTCTACGACGCCAACTTTACAGTCGGCAGGAAGCGTGTCGTCCGACTGAAGATCGGTTATTGCGTTCGTCAGAGCCTCGTCTTCGTTCGACCACCATCTTCCATCTCGGTGAATTATGACACTGTTCACATCAACTCCGAGTTGCTTTGCCTCCCGCACGGCCTCCGCGAAACGGTCTGCGAGCTCGAACTCGTCGATTTTTTCTGTTGATAAGTGTCGCTTTCGCGGCATGCCTCGCCGAACCCACACATTGCGTCCTCCCTTACCACAGACAAATACGTAAATGACCTGTCCAAAGAGAAGGTCCACGCCCATGTAAAAATCATAGTTGAGTGGTTCAGCCAATACCCAAGGCTGAATTCCACCTGCGGTCAAAATGGCAAGAGCCAAATTTCTGAGCCTGCTACCACCAACCGCGCGTTCGTCGCCGGCAATTGTCTTTACTGTTCGCTCCGTTACGCATTGCGAGGGATTCGAGCGAAGGCGCTGCTTTAGCAGGTCGTAAACGCGGTCACGAAAAGGCTCCGCGAGCACTACCAAAGGTAAAATCTTGTCAACGGGATTCTTTAGAAAATCCTCAACTGCTTTAAGCAGGCCAGCACCGGAGGAGGGCTGGTTTCCTAATTTGTATTCTATCTGACGAGCAATTCTCGGCGCGCTCTCTGTGATTTTCTTAATCTCCACATTTAACCGTGTCTGAAAAGACTCTCGAACCGTTCTCTGGAGAGAGTCTGGATAGAACAAAACTAAATCAGCCGGGCTCTGCTCAGAAAAAGTTCCGTGCTGATAAAGTGTTTCTAGTTTCCCACGGCGATACTCGGAAAATGCTCTTTCAATAGGAAGCGATTCATCCATTTGCAAAATCGCCCCGTCGCGGAACTCAAGAGTTGGCGCAATGAAATAAGAGCGTTCTGTCTCATACGGATTCGTCGAAACCGTGATGCGCGAGCCGCTAAAGGAAATTTGGCCAAGGTCGCTAACAAAACCCTGAATGGAACGAATTCGGTCGGCAGGGGACATAAACGGGGCAACCGAGCATCCGCTCATTTCGTCACTATCGGTCTTAAAAATGGGGAAGAGTCTCGAAGTCGGCACTGGCCAACTCTCAGGCGATCCCCTGTCGCGGACGAACACTACTTTGTCGGCGCTCGGCAAATCGATTCGATATTTGTCGGCATAGTATTGCTTCACGGTCTTCCGCTCATCGCCAATTGTTAGCCAGAAGCTCGAAACCGTGTCCTTGGACCTCGAAACAAACCGACATGGAATTTTGTTCGCACCATTGTCCCTCAAGAAGTAATCGCGCTCTTCCAACTCCACTTGGCTCGATACGTGATAATAGAACTTTTCCTCCCATTCGTTTTCCGGGTATGCCGACAAAGCGCGAATGTTGCGATAGGTGGTGACAATATCCGCGGCGAGAAACGCCTTCGCCTGAATAAAGAGAACGGCGAACCGCATTCCTCGATAAGCATATGCCTCGTCAGTTTCAGTGTCGTAATTCTCCGGCGCGACTCTGAAAAATAAATTCCAGTGCTTTCGCCAGAATTGATCGGATGCTCTGGCAAAGGCATCGCTTATGGAGCGCTTGAGCATTTCAGCCGCAACCTTGAGTTCTTCCTTTGAGGCGGTTCGTGGCTCGACGTTAATTGTTTTACTCGTGACCTCAACCGAATATTTTTGGTCGGGCACATCTTCATCCAGCGTGTAGATTTGCCCAATCGGGCAGGCGTCCGTGTCAGGCGTCAAGAACGCCGCATAACCCGGTCCAAATGAAGGAACCACAGCCTGCTTCAATTCTTTCTTCCAAAGAATCGTGGCCCATTTGTTCAGGCGAACAGGGGTGTGGCTGTCTTGCGGAACCTGCTCCCTCACTCTGAGCACGCGGAGGCGAAAAGGCTCGTTTGGAAGCCCGTTGATCGAAAAAAGGGTAGCGCCTAGCTTTTTATCGTTCATGGTATTACCCGTCGTGTTAGTGCCGCGCGGCATACGCTCTTGTAATTACACTTTCTGCATTCGTTAACCGAGTCTGCAAAATCGATATTCTCGATTTTGAGGCGTCCTGATTTGGCGTAGTTTTCCCAGCGTTGAGCCTGCTCCACGCTGCTCCGGATGATTTGTTTGGTTTCAAGAGCCAGCTCCTCATCCAGATGGAAGCTGACCTCCTGGGCCTGAGCCTCTCCGAGATATACTAAGCTACTGCCGACCTTTCCCAATGGAAAATTCATCACCAAATGCGGCCAAAGCATGTAAATGCTGATTTGGGTTGAATTGCTTGCGCCGCCTTTTTCGGTCGCCGGCCGCTTGCCCGTTTTCCAGTCGTAGATTCGAAACTGTCCGTCCGCGAGGTGGAGCGCAAGGTCAACCTTTGTGACTGCCTGCACATCGCCAACCGCAAAACCGGGCGCGCCGTCACCCCAGGGTGGTGGTTCGATCCAACGGCGTTTCGCCGTCTTGAAATCGGCAAGGAAGCTTGGATGAGCTTGCGCCCACCGATAAAAACTTCCCAGCATCTCCCGCGCTTCATTGACAAGGTCCGCAATTTGCGTCTCCGGCGGAACCTCGTTGTATTCGTGCTCGAAAAGTGCCACGCCAGAGCGGCCAACTGAGCCCGGCTCCTCCCGAAATTGACGCTTCTCGGAAAATGTCCAGTCGCGCACCATTCGCTGTTGCAAGGCAAGGGCCAGACTTTCGAACGGCACTTGCCGTCCACCCTGGATTTGCGTCAGAAACTCTGCAATCGCCTCATGCACGCACTCGCCTTGCCACATGGGCATGTTCTTTACCTTTTTGAGCAGGGCGATCTGGCGAAGCCAGGGATCGGGGCTATTTAGGTATGCGTGCGACAAATACTGAAAATAGTATTTGCGCTCACAGGAGCGAAGCGTCTGGTCGCGACTAAATGACCACATGAGACCATTTGCCGCACGTTGGAATGTGCGCCGCATAACAACTACTTCGTTCGCTTTGAGGACGAAGAATTCTTTTTGTTGCGCTCCGCCGATTTCCCTTTACGGCCGTAAGCAAGGGCACCGCCCGGAGTTTGCGCTTCCGTGCAGCCCTCGCCCAAGAGTTGCTTCACTCTGCTTCCGGCCCGATTCGCCAACGCGCGCAAGCGTTCAGATGTCGTGGGTTGCTTCGCAGCACGCCCGGAAGCTTTCCCCAGGCGGGCCAGGAATTGCCGGACGTCAACGCCTTCGGCCTTCAAAGACTCCACGATTTCCGCATCGGTGAGGTCGGCATCATCCAAAACGAAATTATGCAGTTTTTGAGCTGCGCTTTGAAATTTGTCGTTCATAACCCTCTCCATCTTTATTTATTTTGTTTAATGCTGTTTCAGCCACCACTTTGAGCACACGTCGCATTTCATACACACGGGCAACTGACAGTCCCGTGTCCTCAACAATCTCGTCCACTGTGGTGGCTCCATTCTCAAACGCCTTCACGGTTTTCCTCAAATCCTCGCTCTTTGCCACACGGGAATCCGAGTAAATGGCATCAAAAAGATCCTCGCAGAATTCAGACGCCCGCAAGGCCGCTTCAGGGCTTGGCTTTTCGTCCGAAATCGGATCGAAAAACTCGGGATCCTCGACAATTACGGCATTGAATTTTTTTAGCTTGTGGATGTTCCAGAGCACGCTTTTGACCGCGCGCTTTAGCTGTATCCACATGCCGTCCTTCGAATTAAAATGTCGAACCGACTCGTCAGGATCATCGCGGCGCGTTAACCCAAGCTGAAAGGCTGTGTAAACCTCGCACACGATGTCTTCCGGCGTGTAGCCCCCCGGCATTGGCTTTCCGTCAAACCAGCCGTAATGCGCCTTGGCCCAATATCTTGCGAAGACGAGCAGTCGCAAGCCTACCGACTCCCAGTTGGCTTCTCTAAACTCAATTTCCGCCGAGTTCTCTTTCATGCCTTCAACGTGCTTAAGCTAAGAACTTTCGATTTTTTGGGGAAAATCTCTCAACCCGAGCAAATTTTATTTTCCAAAAAACGCCCCAATTTCAGTTTTAGTGGTTGAGCGGCGAAGCATCGATTCACTGGTGTGAGGATGCCAAAGGCCGCGCAACAACAAAATCTTAACTTTATGCCTGAACAGAACAACAACATTACGAGCCAGAGCGCTGCTTTGGCCCCCGAAACCGCAACCGATCGCCCGGCTGCAAAGTGGGCAGCGACCGTGAATGACGCCCTCGTTTTAATACCGAGGCACGCCACCGCCCGTCTCATAAAGGAAGAGGCGGGAGTTGCCCCTGAAATGGTGCTGGTCCGCGACTACGGCTCCCAAAACGACCTCCCCTTGGAGGATGACACCAAGGTTGACCTGGCGGATGGGAACGTTTTCTACACGGTGCCGCGCTGCGACGTGAAGCAACCTGAAGGCTGCCCCGAGAAACCGAAATTCGCCTTCATCGTTGATGACCGCCCGGAGGAAACCCTCAACCCTCACCAGACAGGCCGCACGCTGCGGGAACTCTTCGGCTACGTGCCGGCGGTGCGCTTGTTCCGCGACTATGAGTCGCCACACGACCAACCCATCGGCTTGGATGAAGTCGTCCTCTTCGTTGATGGTCCGGTTTTCTACACACGCCGAGGCGAAAAGGGGCTGACGATCATCGTCAACAAGCAGGACTTCGGTGAGGCGGACGGCGTGAAGCTTGAAATGACGGGGCGTGAGATTGCAAGCCTCGTGAGCCCCGACCCGAACCAAACCGAGGTTACCCAAGTCAAGGGGAAGGAACGCATCAAGGTGGGCTTGGACGAGAAAATCAAAATCCACAACTGCGAAGAGTTCTGCGTCATTCGCACCAACGTGAAAGGCGGATTCGAAATCTCTCGAATCGAACGTGAACTTGGGACACTCAAGGAGAACGGGGGTGAGGTGACGTTTGTGGCTACCCCCGTGCCATGCACCATTTACCATCGCCTTCCAACCCGTGCTGGCTACCCGCACATCAACGAAACCGATGTGCTCGTCACGGTCCCCGCTGCCTATCCGGGCGTGATGTTGGACGGTGCCTACTTGCCTGTGGGATCTCCCTTGCTTGGCCGTGTCGAGGGAGCTCCGCAGGGAGCGACCATCCAAGCACTTGGTCGTAACTGGCAGTTGGTTAGCTACCACCCGCACAACGGCGGTGGTGGACCGGCTTGGAACAAGGACCGTCACGGGCTTCACACCTATTACACTGAGGTCCTTTCGTGGATTCAACGCGCACGCCAATAATGAAAGAGATTCTCCTCCAACGAGACGGGCGCGAAGGTCTGTGGCGGATACGGGCGGACGATAAACAAAAGCTTCTCCGCCTGCTTTTTCACCGCTACCCCGAAAGGGAGTGGGGAACCTTCTTTCGATTCGGCTTTCGCCGAACCGCGTGGGGAATCCTGCTGGCTTACGTGGATATGCTTGTGCCCGAGCCCGGAGATTTAGACCGGAGAAGTGGAATCGTGGAATTCAGGCCTGGCTACATCCAGCGCGCTCTTACAAGCTTTGATGATCACCCGCTCGGAATCGGTATGATTCATTCGCATCCAGAAGGGTGTGGTGTTTTGCCTAGTATGACAGACGACGATATGGATTCTTACTTTTCTGAAGAGTTTGAGCGCTTCAGCGCTGGCCGTCCTTATGCAAGCATCATCGTGGCAAAGAACGAAGACGGGGAGTTGCGCTTCAGCGGCCGGCTTTTCGACAGGGGAGAGTGGTTTGAACTGACAACGGCACTTACTGTAGGGGCGGAGCTGCTCCGCGAACAGTCCGCGACGGGGCGACGATTCACAACTCGTGGCGAGGAAACCGCTAACGGAAGGATCCTTGAGCGCGTGGCCCAATTGCTCGGGCCACAGACCCCACAAAAGCTAAGGAACGCTGCCGTGGGCGTTGTGGGGGCAAGTGGAACCGGGAGCCCGGCGCTAAACGTACTCGCCCGATCCAGAATTGGGAAAATTGTGGTTGTAGACCCTGGTCAAGCAAAAGACTCAAATCATCAGCGAAATCTCGCAATGCGATTTAGTGACCTCAACGCAGGCCCAAAGCCCTATAAGGTAGCCTTGGCGCGCCGAATGATTGAAGAAATCAATCCCGAGGTCGGAGTGCGCTCTTTTGTTGGAGATGTATTGGATGACATGGTGTTGGATGAATTGCTGCGGTGCGATGTGGTTCTTGGTTGCAGCGACTCCAACTATGCACGTGCCGCGTTAGGGGACATCGCCGCGCAATACCTAGTGCCCGTCATTGACCTCGCCGTTCAAATGCGCGCCGAAGAGGGGGTTCTTCGGGAGCAACTTAGTGAAATCGCCTACTACGCTCCTGGTTCCCCGTGCCCTTGGTGCTGCAACCGTGTTACGGCAGGAGCCATCCGCTACGAGACGAGCACAGAAGGTGAACGAGAGTTCATGGCGAACGCCGCTGCTGAGGCGGAGCGAAGGGGTGTTGACGGCGCCCAATATTGGGGAGGCACTCCGCCGCCGGAGCTTACAGTGGGCTATTTAACCACGATGCTCGGTGCGATGGGTGCTGGTTACGCTCAAACTCTCATTCTTGGCGCAGGCACAATTCCGCACCAGCGATTCCAGTTCGATGTCGGCTTGCCGTCGTTTGCTTTGGCCGAAGATGTCCGCGAGCCAAACAAAGAATGCTCATGTCAGCGCCTCATCGGGTGGGCCGACCAAGCGAAAGCTGACCGCAGCGTGTCAAAACCCGCTCATTGGCCGAGTCCTTTTGAGATTCCTTGAGGGCCCTGCACTTGAGGGCGTCGACATTCCCTTAACGCTCGCTCGTCGTTTCGTTCCATTTTTCGTGCTCAAGTCGGCCATTCCCGCCGCGCAGCCGGTCATGCCAGGGAACCTGTCATGCCGCTCGCAATGCAGCGCGTTTGTCCGCAATTCTTTCGCTCTCCTGTTTTCCGTTTTTGGTCATCTCTTCAAAGCTTGAGAAAGGGATGCCCTTTCAAAACGAAAAAACAGGAGGATAAAAATGGAACGAAAGCCAAAAACCAATGACAACAAAGGCACCATCAATCGAGCGCCCCAAGTCCTTCGGCAGCGAGGAGAATCTTTACAGCCAGGCAATCGAGGACGCCTTTGGCGATATTGAACACAGGATAGCGCCCATACAGCGGAAGCTGGAACGAGGCGAGACGCTGTCCACGGACCAGCGGAACGGGTGGGCCATGTGGCTTCTGGCATCCTACCTTCGGACGCCCTTGGCCATACTGCACAGTGCCAACGCCAACCAGGCGGTCGGCCCTTTCAGAGGTGACTTCTTCCGGGTCGGAAACTCGACGCTCGTCTCTCTGGCCGCCAATCCTAACTGTATAAAGCTAATTGTAGACCGACATTGGGAAGTGCTCATCTCGCACGACCCGATCTGGCTAAAGCCAGATAAGGGTGTCGTGCTCACCGACCGGCTGGACGCGGAGGGCTGCCTCGTCGTTTATCCGCTGTCGCCGTTCGCCTGCCTCGTAGCCGGCGGCCGTGGGCCGTCGTATCACGCCAGTGGCGTAAGTTCGAGGCGCGCAGCGGGCCTGAATCGGCAGATCCTGCGCTGGGCCGAGCGATCAGTGGTCTGCACCGCCAGCCGTTCGGCCATACGCGACAGCAAGCTGCTGAATGAACCCCGCGATGCTTACTGCCTCGCACCGATACATGCATTCCGTGCAACAAAGGTGGGGAATTGTTCGAGGCACAAGTTCCCCAAAGCCTTAAATCCCTTTGCAGATGCCGTCGCCTCATCACTCCGTTTGAGGCGCGCAAAGCGGCGAATGACATCAATGCATCGTCCAACGATAGCAACCTCGGCAAGAACATCTGTTTCATGTTCCTTTACCCGCATTTGAGATATCCAGATGTGTGTCTCGGAAAAGCCGTCGGGAGCGGAACCCCTCCCGGGTCAACCTGCGGGTGAGCATTGAACCTCCAGAATACCGAATCGGCGTCCGCTTCGACAGAACCTGCTTCAAGACGTCCAGGGCGGCGCACAGCAGACGCTGTTGGTCGCAAGGACAGCAGGAGAAAAGGGCAGGCTACAGGGAGATCCCATGCTTCTTTGCGGCTTTCTTCAGCTGCTCCAGTGCGATGCCAAAGTCGCCTTTCTTAACGAATTGCTCGAATTCCTCGTAGGCTTCCGAAGCGAACGCGGACCGGAATGTGGCGCGGTTGGCCTTCAGGCAGTCTTTCGCGCCGGGATCCTGATCGGCGAGCAGAGGGAGGATTTCGTTCACCGCCTTGCGCAGTTGCGCAGGATTCACCGGAGGCGGGGCTGGCAACCGACGGGCGGGTGCAGGTTTACCTTCCTTTGGCTTCAGCACGGGTTTGAGGTCGGCAACGAGATCACGCACGACTTTCTCCAACTCCTCCCAGCGCGACTCAATTTCCCCCGGATCAGGCTGCTCGCGGACGGCGCGCGCCAAGGCCGCGGCGGCGCTCTCCACTGCGCTCGCGCCAATCTCGCCTGCCGATGTTTTCAACGACCGCACCATCCGTTCAGCCGCAGCCAAATCGCCTTGCAGAAGAGCCTCGCGGATCTTTTCGGGCGCGCCGGCGTGCTGTTCAACGAAGTGCTGAAGCGCCTTGAAGTAAAGCTTGGGGTCGGCGCCCGCGCGCGCAAGGCCGTCCGTCGCAGCAAGTCCTTCGATTATGGGAAGGTCCAGAGGAGCAGCCGTCGTTGCGGAGTGGCTTTTCAAGCTCGCGCTCGCAGCTTGAGGCTCGGACTGCGGCTGGGGAGCGGTGCTCTCCGAAGCATCCGGCGGGGCAGTAACCTGATTCACCGGGCCCTGGGCCGGCTCTTCCAACTCCTGCGGCGCGGATGCCGCAGAAGTCGGTGCCAGCTCAAGCGCGGGGCGGCCGGAGTCCTCGGCCGATGCTGCCGCGCGGGGGTTAGCGTCAGGGTTGACTGGCGTTTGACCCGCTTCGAGTTGCCCTTCGAACAGATCTATCTGGTCATCACGACGGACCTTTTCGCGTTTCGCCATTCTGTCGGACTTCCGCTTAGCCCGTGGCAGCGACATCAGGGCGCCGGCTTCCGCCAGCACTTCGTCAGACCTCGGGTGGGCGGATGAATTCACCTTGGAGCTGGTCGTCGCTGGTGGAACGGCCAAAGGCGCAGGCGCTGCAGCCAAAGGCTCCCCTTGGCTTTCATTCGGAACAGGACCAAGCTCGGTCGCCGAGGTTTGCTCAACTGGAGCAGCAACCACCGCGATCGCAGGACTTGAGGCCACAGTCAGTTCAACAGACGAAACCACCGCTTCTGCGCCTCCGGTCTCTTTGGGTTCCGATGGCAGTGGGCCAACCGGCGCCGCAGGCCGCGCGCCGGCGCTCCTGGCGGAATCATTCTGCAGGCGCTTCATGTCTGCTTGCGCTTTTTGGAGAAGAGCGCTCAATTCGGTGACGCGGGTCTCCGCCTTGAGCAAGCGCCCGGCCAATTCGCGGTTACGTTTTTCTGACTGGTTAAGTCTGGCCGCGCTGGCCTCAGCGGCTTCCGTCGCTGAACGCTTCGCGGCGTCCAGGCGGGCCTGCAGGTCGGCAATAGCCGCCTTGTCCTGCTGAAGCCGGGCTTGGGCAGCCGCAGCGGTCTTGCTCTCGGCGCTGGCGGACGCCTCCAAGCGGGCCGGCAGCTCACTGATTGCCTGCTGCGCTTGCGCCAGCGCCAGGCGCGCCTGATCGAGTTCAGCCTGCTTGGCTTGTGCCGCTTCCTCCGCCGCGCGGACAGTGGCGTCCAGTCGGGCTTGCAGTTCACGCGCGCTCAATTCCGCCTCCTTCAGCTTGGTCTGGGCGATCTCGTTGGTTTCACTGGCCCGGCGCGCCGTTCCCTCCAGACGCTCCTGCAACTCCGCGAGCGTGAACTCGGCCTGTGCGGCCGCCTCACCAGCCTTCGCGCCACTGCGATCCTTTTGCGTCTGTCCTGGTTCTGCGGTTTCAAAGGCCAGCCGCCGGCTCTGCAGCAGGTTGGCCAACAGGCAGAGCAAGCCGGAAGCCACGAGCACGCCCAGCGATTCGAGCGCCACTTTCGTCGCGTTAACCCAGCCGCCTCGCGGCTGCAACGCGAGGCGGAATTCGAGGTTTTGCGCCCGGACCGGTTGCTGCACGGCGTCCTGAAACGACAACGCCCCGCGCGCGGCGATCGTTACCCCCTTCTGCTGGGCCGAACCAGGCGCGAAGAAAGCGTAGTGGTAACCTTGCGTCGTGAGCTCATCGACCCGGGCCCGAGCCAAGGCCTCCGGCAGCCGCATTGAGACGGCCACGAAACCCCAGAAATAATCGCGGCCATCGCGCCCCCGTTGGAAAACCGGCACCCTCACCACGATGCCCGGCTCTCCGTGATCGATGGTCAACGGCCCCGTTACGGTCAGAACGCGCCGCTGGATGGCCGCGTACGCGCCGAGGCGGTGCGCCGCATCTTTCAGCACGTTAAACCCGATGGCTCGCTCGTGGCCGGCCCGCGGCACGATGTCGCTGACGACGCCGCCAGGTTGCAGTTCCAGAGAAGCAATTCCGGGCCGGGAGGCGAGCAACTCCAGCGCGACCGTCTGGAAATTGGAGATCCCACCACCGCTCTGTCTGGCCAGTGCGCCCAGCACCTCCGCCGCCGTCAACGCCTGGTTGAGCTGCAGCTCCACAGCGGCGCCTCGCGCCTGGGCCGCAATGCGGGCGTGGGCCCGCCCGGCGTCGGCACCCGCTTTGGCCCGCCACACGACCGCTGCCAGGCCTAGCACAAGGCAGAGCACGAACAGAATCAGCACAGGCCGCGCTGCGAATCGGGCCACCAGCGGTTTGGAGACCGTCTGAAAAGCCGCAAAGGGGTTCATGGCACCCAGACCGCTGGCCGACGGCAAGGAGACCCGACATCAGCCCGGTGCAGCCCAGTCCCGGCTCGCGCAAATCCATCGAATCTCATTTCGCCAGCAGCCATTGACGCAGGATAAACGCCACTTGCCGGCGATGGAATTGTTTTCTGGATCGGGCGCCGAGTGAAGCGGGCGCGAACTTCAGCGCCGGCTTCTATAAACGACAAGAAATGCCCGATCGCGCACGTTCGCGGCCATATAATGGGGTAAACCCTTTGATGGGCGATGAGTAAGTATGCCAGAGGACAAACCAGAACCAGCCGCCCCGGCGGAAGCGCCCCGGCCCGCTTCACCATCCCCGGCCGGGACTCGCAATGGGGAGGAACTGCTGGCGAAATACAAGCGCCTGGGGGAGGATCATCCCTCATACCGAAAGCTCAAGGAGGCTCTGGTCCGAGGCCAAAGTGCCGGCGTGGACGAGGCCGTAGCTGAGTTGGAGGCGGTCAAGAAGGTCAACGAAAGCCCGGCGGCGGTCGCCACTAAATCGAAGGCACCGCGTTTATTATTATGGATATTCCTCTGGGGAATTTTTCTGGCAGCCGCCCTCTGCGCCCTGGCCCAAGGATACTTCACCGCGCACCTTCAGGAAATAATTGCCCGCAACTCCCCCGAAAGCCCGGTTGAAATCATCCCCGGCGAAGCCATCGGCGGCCAGAAGAGCGCGGAGATCACCGCCCGCTTGTTGAAAGAGGTGGACGACCTTAAACCCGACAATTGCCTCTTTGTCGGCCACCAGCTCGCCAAAAAGGAAATCGTCGAGTATTTGAGCGCTCTCTCACAGATCGCCACCGTCAAGCTGGTACTGGGATCCGACGACACCGGGAAATCCCAGCTCGCAGACTCCAAGTCACCCCTGCGCGAGTATCAATTCACTGAGGTGCGGGAAGCCTCCATGCCCATACGCTCCCAAGTGCTGTTCGCCTTCAATAATGGC
>CAIQQM010000224.1 GCA_903873945.1 uncultured Verrucomicrobiota bacterium | reverse complement strand
TTAAAATTGAATGTTGCAGGCTCACATTGAGAATGTTCATCGCGCCTATCTGCGGCCTTCGCCGCATCCGACGCAATAATCACCTCAAGTGGCTGGTTTTCATTCGACCCTTACTGGCTGGTTTTCACTGACCGCTGACAACACCGCAGATTTTACTTGTTTGTTATATTTAATTTAGATTGCTTAAAAACTCTCCGAAAGCATTGGTGAATGCACGATTAGCAAACCGACAGGGCCTTCCGTTCCTGTCGTTTTGGGAAAACTGCTGCTAATCCGGAACGTCACAAAGGGGGACTTGCTTGCGCGCGTTTCTGTGTCCTGTATCAATCAGTCAAGCGGGTTTTGTACTATCTTTATTGGGAGGCTAGTCTGTATCGGCAGTAGGCAGATAGTGTGTGTTGGGGAGGATTTTGCACTGGGGCCTTACCGACACATCGCCCATTGTGTAGCTGGTGGCAAAGGTCGCGTCTACCCCACCCGACGGGCAGGTAATGGCGTTACGCAGATAAACGCTGATGTCAGTGATATCAGGGGTGGCATTGGTGGGTTGCTTGGTTTCCAACGCCCATTGCTGCTTGGCACTGTCGATATGGCGCAGGTTGCTGATGCACGCATTCATCTGGGCTGTGGTGCGTGCCCGGACGAAGTTGGGAATCGCTATCGCCGCCAACAGGCCGATGATGGCCACCACGATCATGATTTCCACTAACGTAAAACCTGACTTGTGGGATGTTCTGTTTTTCATGCTTTTACTACCTTTACAGCACATCTAACCTAACAGGCTATTGAAGGGGTGTCAAAAAGAGGGAATATTATGCACGGCTACTCTCCCCTGCTCCCATGCGCTCAGGAAAACAGACTTGCGAATTTCTATAAAAGATTATCAGCGAAACACAAAAACGCGGATTTCGCTTAACAGCTCTCTGTCAGGCTTTTCTCCCCTTCCATTCCGTGTCGATAAATCTTCAGGTATTCCGTGGCTGTGTGCTTCCATGAAAAGTCCGCTGCCATCGCGTTCTGGCGGAACTGGTGGAGTAATTGTGGCGCCTGATAAAGGACCAGGGCTTTCCTGATAGCTTTGGCAAGGGCTGGGGCGGAATACTCTGCAAATTTTATTCCATTGGCCTTATCGGGGTTTTCCCTAACGTCAATCACCGTGTCGTCAAGGCCGCCGGTGGCCCGGACAATGGGGATTGCGCCAAACCGGAGACTGTACAACTGGTTGAGGCCACAGGGTTCGAAACGGGACGGCATCAGAACGAAATCGCACCCCGCCTCGACCCGGTGAGACAAGGCTTCATCAAACCCAATTTGAACGCTGACTTTTGAAGGAAATCGCCGGGCAAGCTGCTGATAGGCCCTCTGGAAAACAGGCGTGCCGGTGCCGAGGAGCACGAATTGGAGACGGGTTCCAAGCATTTCTTCCAGAGCCCCGAGCATGACATCGACACCTTTCTGCTCAACCAGGCGGCCGATGCTGCCGAACAACGGAATTGCGTCATCCTCGGGCAAACCCATCTCACGCTGCAGCTCAAGTTTATTGGCTGCCTTTCCACGAAGATTGCCGGAGGAATAATGATGTTTTATATAAGGACCATTACTTGTGTTCCACTCGTCGTAATCGACGCCGTTGAGGATTCCGAAGAGAGAACGTCGGCGATGGCGCAGCAGGCCATCCAGGCCGCACCCGAATTCCGGGGTGGTAATTTCGCGGGCATAGCGCGGGCTGACGGTCGCGAGGACGCCGGCATAGCGGATGCCGGTTTTGAGACAATTCATTTGGCCGTAGAATTCGACACCGTCGGGAGTAAAATACTCCCACGGCAGGTTGGCGGCGGCGTACTGGCCGGCGGGAAAAAGGCCCTGATAGGCCAGGTTATGAATCGTCAGGCAGGAATGCGGGACATTCCCCCACCCCGGGAGACGCTTCTGGTGATGGATAAAGAGCGGGGCGAAGCCGGTCTGCCAATCGTTGACGTGCAGCAACTCGGGTTTCCAGGAGAGATGCAAGGCAAGATGCGCGATGGCTTTGGATAAGAAAATAAACCGCTCCGCGTTATCCGGGTAATCGGTGCCATGGGATTGATACAGATCCGGGCGCTGGTAGAACCCGGGTTGATCGATGAAGTAGATCGTAAGCCCCCTTTCCACTTCCAGACCCAGGACCCCGCCGCGAACGCGCCGTGCCCCCAAGGGAAAATCCAGCGGCAAATCGAGCGGCTTCAGTTCCGGAAAACGCCCCGGAATGCCCTGATACAGGGGCGTGACCACACCGACGCGGTGTCCGGCGCGCGCCAGCGTCCTCGCCAACGCACCCACCATGTCGGCCAACCCACCGGTCTTGGAGTAAGGATGAACCTCACTGCTCCCGAGCAGAATTTTCATCATTCAACTCGCTTCGCAGTGCGGGTTCTCGATGGCACATTCCGCTTCAAGATCATGGTTTTGAGATCCGGTCGGTCTTAAGCAATGGCTGCAACGCCGGCGGCACAGCCAGGCTGCCGTCCGCTTGCTGATAGGTTTCCACCAAGGCGACAAAGAGCCGGGCGAGGGCTGTGCCGCTGCCATTCAGGAGATGGGGGAATTTGTTCTCGCCCGAGTCTGTCTTGAAGCGGAGGTTCATGCGGCGCGATTGAAAATCTTCGCAGTTGGAAACACTCGACACCTCGAGATAGCTCCCCTGCCCCGGCGCCCACACCTCGATGTCGTAAGTTTTGGCGCTGGCGAAACCCATATCCCCGGTACAAAGCAGAACGACGCGATAATGCAGTCCGAGCAACTGCAGCACACGCTCGACGTGGGCGACCATTTTCTCCTGCTCCTCATAGCCGGTCTCCGGCTTGACGATTTTGACGAGTTCGACCTTATCGAACTGGTGCACCCGAATCATGCCGCGCGTCCCGACGCCCGCCGCTCCGGCTTCGCCGCGAAAACAGGGCGTGTAAGCACAATAACAAATCGGTAATTGCCGCTCGGGCAGAATTTCCTCCCGATGAATATTCGCAACGGGAGTCTCGGCGGTCGGGATAAGATACAATTTGCCGAGAGTGGCCGGGTCGAGGCCCTCCTGCACCGCGTAATACTGGTCCGCGAATTTTGGGAACTGGCCGACGCCTTCGAGGCATTGCGGTCCCACCATGAAGGGGGGCGACACCTCGGTATAGCCATGTTCGCCCGTGTGCAACTCAAGGAGGAAGTGAATCAGCGCCCGCTCCAGTTTTGCGCCCCAGTTCGTATAGAGGACGAAGCCGCTGCCGGCGAGCTTTGCCGCGCGGCCAAAGTCAACGAGCTGCAAGCTTTCGCAAAGCTCAACGTGCGATTTTGGCTTGAAAGCGAGGGCGGGTTTTTCACCATGAACCCGGATGACTGGATTATCCTCGGCGCTCCTGCCGGAAGGCACGGATTCGTGGGGAAGATTCGGCAGGCGCAGCATGGTTTCCCTAAGCGTCACCTCAATGCCGGCGGCCTCCTTGTCCAGTTGCGCGATCAGGTCGCCGAGCTCCCGGGTTTCGCGTTTCTTCACTTCGGCTTCAGCGGCTTTTTTTTGCCCCATCAAAACACCGATTTCTTTGGAGACCAGATTCCGCCGGGCCTTGAGCGTTTCAACCCAGGAAAGTTTCTGGCGCCGCTGGGCATCCAAATCGAGAATCTTATCAACCTGCTTCTCGTCCCCTGCCCCGCGCGTGGATAAACGCTGGCGCACAAGATCCGGCCGTTCACGAATCACTTTGATGTCCAGCATCGGCGCATTATAGGTGCGAGCAATTGCAGGGCAAGAATGAAGGTCGTGAAGTCATAAAACACCGGGCCTGGAAGAGTTGCGCAGCCTTTTAGAAGGCGTATATAATTGATTGAATGAATGGCAATACTTCCCCTGCCCTGTCCGGACGAGTGGTTTCGCTGCATGTGCATCCGGTGGAACCAGGGGCGCCCTTGCAGACGGTTGAGATGGTTGAGGCTATCGAGGGCAAAGGAATTTCCGGGGATCCGCGTTATTTTTGCCGGGTCAGCCGGGAAACGGGCCGGCTTTCGCGGCGGCAGGTTAGCCTTATCGAGCGCGAGCAAATCGCGGAGCACGCCTCAACACTTGGCGTGGCATCCATTTCGCCAGGCGCAGTGCGGGCGCAGGTCGAGACGGACGGCATAAACCTGGTGGAACTGGTCGGGCGTGAGATTGAGGTCGGCGAAGCGGTGTTGTTCTTCTTTGCGCCGCGCACGCCCTGCGCGAAAATGGATACGGTTTGCCAGGGACTGCGGCAGTTGATGATGAACAATCGGCAGGGGGTGGTTGCTGAAGTTGTGCGCTCAGGCAAAATCCGCTCGGGAGACCTTATCCGGCCTCGTCCGGGCAAATGAGGGATGCGGGCGCAAAGAAGCCAGCGTCCCGGTTAGGCCTTCATCCCCCCCAGGTATTAGGACCATACCGAGACGCTGCAACTTTCCGTCTCCGAACTGTTCCTCCCACAACCAAGCCCCACTCAACAGTCCGAAACCGGATTACAGAATAGAAGAAACGGATTTGAAGGGTAGTCGGGAAAAGAAGGAATCTCGTGTCAGGAGATTCCCTGACATTATCTGACGGGCGGCGGGCAGGGATGCGCGTTGTGTTCAACCAGCCCCGGTTCTTCATCAGGCCACCGCAGGTGTTTTGCCGACGCGGTTCCTGCGTTGAATCTGGTTGAAAAACGTTTAAACAGAGCGCACTCTTTTTCCATGCAATCTGTTTTCACAGGTCCGGTTTTTGTTGTTCGCGATGACATTGACACTGACCAGATTATTCCAGCGCAATACCTGACGCTGGTGCCGACGATTCGCGAGGAGTACGAGAAGCTGGGGTCTTACGCCATGTGCGGGCTGCCGGAGAAGCTTTACCCGGCCCGTTTCGTCAGGGACGGGCAGACCCGGGGCGAATATCCGATTGTGGTCGCCGGACGCAACTTTGGCTGCGGCAGCTCGCGCGAGCATGCGCCGATTGCTCTCGGGGCGGCGGGCTGCAAAGTTGTCCTGGCCGAGGGTTTCGCCCGCATTTTTTTTCGCAACAGCGTTGCCACCGGGGAGCTGTATCCGTGCGAATCCAGCGAGCGTCTGTGCGATGTTTTAAAAACGGGCGATGAAGTGACCGTGGACTTGGACGCGCTGGCGGTGACCGTGAAGAAGACGGGCAAAGTCTTCAAGCTGAAGTCGCTGGGCGATGTGCGGTCAGTGGTGGATGCGGGCGGTTTGTTTAACTATGCGCGGAAGACGGGGATGATTGGGAAAACCGGTTGAACGCGGGGATTTGAGATTGAATGGGCAGAGGCGGCTCCTCGCCGGGATCCGGGCAAGAGGTCCTAAAATATGAAAATCGCTCCCCTGCTCCCCTGCCCTCGCGTTTGTGAACGGCTGCCGGGATTTTACTATTTGCCCGGGCAGGCGGTGCTGCATCTGGACTCGGAGTTGCCGGGGGAAACCGTCCTGCTGCCGGTTGCAGAACGGTTGCGCTCGGGTGCAGAAGCGAGCGGCGTGAAACTGGAGGTCATCACCGGCTCGCCGGAACATCCACGCCTCGCCGGGCGCGCCATTCGAAGCGCGGCGGCGCCGGACCATCCCGAAGGTTACGCGCTCCGCATCGACCGGGGAGGCATCCAGATTCACTACCGGGAGGCAGGCGGACTGCGGGCGGCGGTGGCGACATTGCGGCAATTAATGCGCGAACACGACCGGCGGCTGCCACGACTCGCGATTCGGGATTATCCGGATTTCATCCGGCGCGGGGTGATGCTGGACATTTCACGCGGGCGGGTTCCCAACGTGCAAACGTTGATCGGGTTGGTGGAACACCTTGCCGATTTCAAGATCAATGAGTTCCAATTGTATATCGAGCACACGTTCGCGTATCGGAACTACGAGCGGGTTTGGAAAGGTTGGGGCGCACTAACGGGTGGCGACGTCCTCAAGCTTGGCGCCCGGTGCCGCCAGCTTGGCATTGACCTCGTGCCGAACCAGAATTCGTTCGGGCATCTGCGGTACTGGCTCGAACAACCATCGCTGAAGAAACTGGCGGAGGTCAGCGGGCCGTATGCAAGCGAAGATGGCACGTTCTTGCGGCGGCCTTCCACACTGGCGCCCGGTCATCCGGGTACGCTGCCGTTTTTGCGCGGGCTTTATGACGAACTGCTGCCGCATTTCACGAGCCGACGGTTCAATGTGGGCTGCGACGAGCCGTGGGACCTTGGCCGGGGCCGGAGCAGCCGGCTGTGCGCGGCGAGAGGCAAAGGGCGTGTCTATGTTGATTTCCTGAGGAAGATTCACCGGGAAGTGTCGATGCGGGGTCGGCAAATGATGTTCTGGGGCGACATCATCCTGAACTACCCGGAACTGATGAGGGACTTGCCGAAGGACGTCATCGCGTTGAATTGGGGATACGAAGCGGAGCATCCGTTTGAGCGCGAAGCGGCGCAGTTTGCGAAGTCGAAGCTGCCATTCTACGTGTGTCCCGGGACATCCTCATGGATGACTTTGATTGGACGGCATGACAATGCGTTCGCTAATTTGCGCGCCGCGGCGGTTGCCGGGCACGCGCACGGCGCAGAGGGTTATTTGATCACGGACTGGGGTGATGGGGGCCATCCGCAGCCACTGGCGGTGAGTTACCTGCCCTACCTGGCGGGGGCGGCGCTGTGCTGGTGCGCCAAAAGTTTTGACGAGGACATGCTGGTGCCGGTCTTGAGCCGGGATGTCTTTCTTGAGCCGGAACAGCGGATGGCGAAGGCCGCGCTTGGACTGGGTTTTGCGCATCGCGCATTCAAGCACCAGACGCCGAACCTCACGCCTTTTGGAGCGGTGATTGCCGCACCGCCGACGGAACGGCGCGAGCTCGTGTGCCGCGACGGCCTGAATTACTACGCGCGGATACCGGAAAGGAATATCCGGGCGGCGCTGGAACAAGTGGAAACGCAGCGGGCAATCCTCTACCGGGCGCGGCCCACGCAACGGTCCGGGGTCATTCTGGCGGTGGAGTTGGACATGGCCGCGCGGATGGCCGGGCAATCGTGCAAGTTCATGTTATGGCAGCAAGCCGTGGCAGCGGGAATGAATTCCAGGGCAAGGCGACTGGCAATAGCCGGGATCCGCGAATTGCGGGAGTTGGAACGGGATTTCAGGAGGTGTTGGCCATTGCGGAACAAAGGGACACCTGGGAAATGCTCGGGATTCCTGAAATGGCGGATTGAGGATTACCGGCAAGGCGTTGGACGGTTCGAGGTTGATGGTTGAGAGCAAGTCTCCGTCTGTCTCGCCTCCCATTCAAATCTCGCCAAACGATAGAAGCTCGCCCCTTTCCGGCAAGTTTTTCGTGCTGCGTCGCAGAATGTTACTCAATGCCGTTCTTTTAGCTTGCCATCGGTTACGCTTTCGGTTAAAAGTGAACCCGGATGGTTTACGTTCACTAAGTATGGCGCGGAGCATAAATACTAAGACTGACTTAAGGACGTTCAAGACTGTTTTTTGTGAGCACTTTGGGTGTTCCGAGGACTCCTTCGAGAAAAAACTTTTCCAAAACTGTCTCCCTTTGGCGTGGCGTCCGTTCGCTTCCACGTTGTGCCGGATCGCGCCGGATTTTTTTAGCGGCGATCTGCAATATGTCGAGGAGGCGGGTGAAGCAACGGACAAGCGGGAACTGATATCTTTGGCGAATCATATTCGCAATAATCGCAGCTTCACCCATGGTCTGTTGCGCAAGAAGCTCCGTCTGCGCATTTCGGGCAGGCGCCTGCTCAACATACAAAGAGAAATTGCCCCCAAGTGGATGGCGCATTACGGACAAAGTCAGCTCCAGGTTCGGCCTCAAATGCCCTGAAAAGCAACAAGCTTGTCTGCCTGCCGGCACCCCCGCCTCAGAGAAACTTTATAAGCGGTTTAGCGCGCTGAGTACAGCTCTTACAGAAGCGAGCTCGATGTTGGTATCAACACCCGCGCCCCAGCGGGAGCTCCCGTTGCCAAGCTTGATCTGGATGTAGGAAATCGCCGCCGCTTCCTCACCGGCGCTCAAGGCGTGTTCGCTGTATTGGGTGATTTCGAAGCGCGGGACACCGATGGTGGTAAACCCATGAACGAGCGCCGCAAGTGGCCCGTTGCCCTCGCCCTTGAATTCCACTGGCTTGCCATCGCGAAGCAGCCGGGCGCGGCATCGGACCATGCCGTTACGGCTTTCGGTCTCAAATCGCTCAAGTTGCCACGGCGCAGTTCGTTCGATGTACTCCTGCCAGAACATGGTTTTCAATTCAGCGCCGCTGACCTCCCTTGCGAGGCGGTCGACATGCTGATTCGCAATTGGCCCGAATTCACGCTGCATTTCCTTCGGCAGCACGATGCCGAACTCGCTCTCCAGGAGGTAAGCCACCCCGCCCTTGCCGGACTGGCTGTTGACGCGAATGACCTCACGGTACTCGCGTCCGATGTCTGCCGGGTCAATGGTCAAATAAGGCACGTCCCAATGCTTCTGGCTTCCAGTCGCCCACTCTGCCAGCCCTTTCTTGATTGCATCCTGGTGCGAGCCGCTGAAGGCGGTGAAAACAAGTTCGCCCGCGTAAGGCTGGCGCGCCGGCACGTCCATCCCCGTGCAGCGCTCATAAACTTCCCGAAGCGCATTGAGATCGCTGAAGTCCAGCTTTGGATCGATGCCCTGCATGTAGAGATTCAACGCCACAGTCACCAGGTCGAGGTTTCCGGTCCGTTCGCCATTGCCGAACAGCGTGCCTTCAACGCGGTCCGCGCCGGCGAGCAAGCCCAATTCGGTCGCCGCCACTCCCGTGCAACGGTCGTTATGCGTGTGGAGGCTGATAATGAGCGAATCGCGGTTCTTTATGTTGCGGCAAATCCATTCGATTTGGTCCGCATAGACATTCGGAGTGGCCACCTCCACCGTATCGGGCAGGTTCAAAATCATTTTGCGCTGCGGCGTCGGACGCCACACCTCCATCACCGCCTCAACGACCTCTTTGGCGAACTCCATTTCGGTCGCGCTGAAACTCTCGGGCGAGTATTGAAGCATGACATCCGTGCCCTTGAGGCGCGGTAAACGGTCCTGGATCAAGGTCGCGCCGCGCACAGCCACTTTGACGATTTCATCCTTTGACAGGCCGAATACGACTCGGCGCTGAGCGGGTGAGGTCGAATTGTAAAGATGAATGACCGCCTTCCGGGCGCCGACCAGCGACTCGAAGGTGCGGTCAATCAAATCCTCGCGCGCCTGCACGAGGACCTGGAGCCAAACGTCCTCCGGAGCGCGATTCTCCTCGATCAGGCGGCGGTTGAAGGTGAATTCGGTATTGGACGCGGACGGGAAACCAACCTCGATCTCCTTGAAGCCGCACTTTACGAGTGCTTGAAACAGCTCAAGTTTCTGGCCCACGTTCATGGGCACAGCCAGCGCCTGGTTCCCATCGCGAAGGTCCACGCTGCACCAAATGGGCGCGCGCGACAGGACGCGGTTTGGCCACTCGCGCCCGGGCAATTGGACCGGCGGAAACGAACGATATTTACTGGATGGATTCTTAAGCATAACTGTTCCGCATGTTTGTTAACGCCGTTCGACGGCAGGGCAAACAAAAAACCCCACCGCCGCATCCGGCAGTGGGGTTCATCAAATTCAAAAACCAGCCTAGAACCCGACCGCCGCGCAGCACAGCAGCAGCGCGTTCGATGGCAGCAGGTCAGGATTCCAGTTCACGGTGCCAAAATATCAGCGTAATGCCGGCGGGTCAAACTGTTTTCGCGCTTGCATCGTTGCGGCGGCTGCCCTGACACTCGCGACACTCCTATGGCATGGAAGCGAAAAATTACCGGCGGAGTCCTTGCGACGGTTGGTTACATGCTCTCCCCCCTCTCCTGGTGGAACGATGCGTTTGTGAACCTGCCGCTGGCCCTGGTCTTTGCCTGGGTTGTCAGCGCCTTCTACCGTCCGGCATTTGAAGTAAGCCTGGTCGTCGGTTATTGGCTCACAAACGTCATCGGCTTCGTCCTGATGCAGAAAGGCGCCCAGACGATGCTGGCTGACCGGGGGAAGAAGTATTCCCGCCGGGATTTATTGAGGGATGTGGGCATCTCGCTGGTTTACACGGGCCTGATCGTCATGCTGCTTAAGGTTGGGGTTCTGAAACCTTTCAAGGGCTACTTCGGCGCTTTCTGAGCCCCGGAAGCCAATAACAGATTCAACACCGCGGGCACCCGGCCATGACCGGCCTAGCCGAAGAAAGCCGCATGCACCGCCTTCATCGCCTGCTCACCTTTCGCCAGGTCAACCACCACGGAAATTTTGATCTCGCTAGTGGAGATCATTTCTATGTTGACGCCTTCGCGGGCAAGGGTTTCAAACATTTTCCCAGCGACCCCGGTGTGGCTCTTCATGCCCACACCCACAATGGATAGTTTGCCGATGTTCTCGGTGGTGAGCACTTTGCCGAATCCGATTTCCGGCTTGAGAGCGTCGATGACATTTTGGGCCTTGAGCAGATCGGGTTTGTCCGCGGTGAACGAAAGGTCCGTGGCGGGAACGCCGCTGCCGTGGCTGATATTCTGGACGATCATGTCCACATTGACATTCGCGTCGCCCAGCGCCTTGAAAATGCGCGCGGCGACCCCGGGCTTGTCGGGCACCGCCACAAGGGTAAGCTTGGCTTGATTCTTGTCGAGCGAGATGCCGCGCACGACGACGTCTTCCATGTTCCTGGTTTCCTCTTTCACAATGGTTCCTGGGTTTTCATTTAGGCTGGAGCGAACTTCAAAAATAACCTCAAACTTCTTTGCAAATTCCACCGAACGCGACTGCATGACTTTTGCGCCGAGACTGGCCAGTTCGAGCATCTCGTCATAGGAGATCTCATCGAGCTTTTTCGCGTTCTTAACAATGCGCGGATCGGCGGTATAAACACCGTCCACATCGGTATAAATCTGGCACAAACCGGCTTTCAGCGCCGCCGCGAGGGCAATGGCGGTCAGATCCGAACCTCCACGCCCGAGCGTGGTCACCTGCCCTTCGAGGGTCTGCCCCTGAAACCCGGCGACGATCACAATATTGCCCTGATTCAGCAAGTCGTGAATTTTCTTCGGTGTGATGTTTTGAATTTTGGCCTTGGTGTGAACGCCATCCGTGACGATGCCCGCCTGCGCTCCGGTAAGGGAGACCGCCGGGACACCGAGGGAGTGCAGAGCGATGGCAGTCAAGGCAATCGTGGTTTGTTCGCCGGTTGCCAGCAGCACATCCATCTCGCGCTCATTTGGCAAAGGCATTAGATCCTTGGCCAGCCTGATCAGATTGTCCGTCACGCCGCTCATTGCCGAGACGACGACGACTACCTTGTCGCCTTTCGCGTGGTACTTGGCCACTCGGGCCGCAACATTCCGGATGCGTTCGGTCGTTCCAACCGAGGTGCCACCATATTTTTGAACGATCAACATAACAATGGTTTCACTCGAAATTCTCCACCCGGATCATCACCGGCGTGGATTTCACGACCGGAAGCCGGGCGATTTTCTTCAGCGCGCTGGACACGGCACCGCTGGGCGCATCGTGCAGCATCAGGATCAGTGGGACACTTGCGCCCTCGTGGCCCTCAGGCTGGATCACGGAGGATATGCCGATTTTCGCCTTTCCGAAAATAGTGGCAACTTTCGCCAACGTCCCCGGCACATCCTTTACGTCCAACCTGACAAAGTAGGGAGAAACCACCTCGTTGATGGACACCACAGCGCCCGCCCGCTCGTGCGGCACAAATGGCGGCACACGATGCTTCGTGCCGAACTTCAAATCCAGCGCCGCATCAGCCAGGTCGCTCAACACCGCGCTGGCTGTGGCGTCCTTTCCCGCTCCCCGGCCGTAAAACAAAGTGTCCCCCACGATGTCGCCCCGCACGAAAAGGGCGTTGAAAACATGGCCCACGCCCGCCAGAACGTGCTTGTTCGGAATCAAGGTCGGATAAACCGACACTTGAATGTGCGAGCCGGCTGTCGCGCTCCAGGGGGGGGTCCCCCTGCCCTGTGGTCCATGGCGCTCGAACCTCTTGATGATCCCCAGCAGCT
>CAIQQM010000223.1 GCA_903873945.1 uncultured Verrucomicrobiota bacterium | reverse complement strand
TACGGCGCGCAAAATGCCCACTCTTCCTCGCTGACATCACTGGGATAACTCTTTCGTGCTTTCGTCATCCCCAGTGTAATGTACGAAAGTGCTTGCCTTGTACAGCCTTATCTCAATCAAAGTGCATGACAGGCTCTAGGCAGCTGGCGGGCAGGCCCCGCAGCCCCCATACACCGCCAAATGAGCCGGATCGGCGGGGTATTGGCGCATTAAGCTGGTCGCAAGTTCTTTGAGGCCGGCAACATCGATCTGCGCGCGAATTTCCTTGTCGAATGCTTCACATGACCGGTCCAGCAGATCGAACTCCCCGGGCGCAATCGCGTTTTGGGCCATGGGATAAAGGACGTTGTTCTCCTTCTGGATGTGCGCATAGAGCAAGGGCACGAATTGGCGGGCAGAATCGATGGCTTTGACTCTCTCCGCCTCATTGAGCGGGCCGGTACCGACGCCTATTTCGAGCAAACTGCGCACCTCCTGGCGGCCGGCGTCATGCTCAGACAGCATTACTGCTATCGGACCACCATCCCGGGGAAAACCGGCCTCGACCATTTTGACAAAGAGCCGGTCCTCTTCCTTGCCGTGATGGCATTTGTCGGCGAAATCGCGGAAGAACCGGCCAAAGTCGGCCACATCCTGACGGGCAACCAAACCTCCAGCAGCCAACTTTTCAGCCATCGCCTGCAGTGCAGCCAGCACGCCAACAATCAATTCATGTTCCTGCATCATGGATTCAATGCATTTGTTCATGCCGTGAATGTAGCATGGAGTCGAAGCAGGTGCCATGCGTCACAGCCAGCCGGGCCAAGCCGGACCTGCCAAGAGACGCAGCGGCGTTAATAAACAGCCACTGATGGCATAAACGAGGAACGGAAGTTTAGCCACTGATTGAACACGGATTAAACACTGATTTTTTCACAGGATGGGGCGAGGAGAGGGCGCGGAACCTTGGCCACAGATTGCACAGATTTCACGGAAGGAGAACATCTCGCAGAGAACGAAAAGAGACGCGAAGAGGCGGGATCCTGATGAGAAATGGACTGAAGGCCGGGCGGCAGGGATGCCGCCGGCTACGGCAGGCAGGATGCCCGCCGCTACAGCGGGGATGGGGCGACCTTCCGGGGATTCCGGGCGAGACCCGAAATCGGGGTCGGTGTCGTTTAGTGAGGCCGGCCTATTTCTATTCCGCTCTCCCAACCGCCCTCAATTGATTTGTCTCGTCCAGGACGATTTCCGGTCTGCCGCCGTATTCCTTGATTGTGCCCCGGATCTCCACGTCCTTGCCCATCAATCGGGACAAGTCGCCAAATCCATTTGTGGCCGCTGAGAAAATTACCGCCGTAAAGGGAGAATCAGGACGGGGCTTGTCCAGGTCCACATACACCAGGGTGGGCTTGAAACTAACCTGGGCCACCTGCCCGGTGACGATGAGGCTTTCGTTGTAGTGCTTGGCGGCTTCGGCGGCGCCGATCATGGTTGAGGTTGTGCCGCCTTTGGACGCATCCTGATGGACGACCAGACGCCAGTCCTGCCCGCCGTTGTTATCCCAGCGGGTCCCATCCGTGAAACAGAAGTCCAACTCGTGTGCGTCGGCCGGCAGGTTCAGCTTCGCCTTCCATTTTTCCTCGCCCTGGCTGGTCATGGGCTGGTCCACAACGCGGCTCCAGCCGTTGAAGCCGTAATGCAGGGTAACCTGCTCGGCGTCTCCCAGGACGCCGCCAATAATTGTATGATAAGGTTGGTAGGTCATCGTCATGCTCTGGCCGGCGGCGAGCCGGGCGGGCTCCACGCTGGCGCGCTCCAGCTTGCCTTGCATGACTTGCCGCTCGGGACTCTGTCCGTATTGCTCCATCATGGCGGTCATCATGCCTTGTGCGGCTTCCTCGGCGGTCTTGTATTTGCCCGCCGGAACATCGGTGGCGCACTGGTCCATGCTCTTGGCTGTGGCCTCGAACGCGGCTGCGCTAAAATCCGATTTGTCCAGATCAGCGCCAAGGAGGATTTTCCATTCACCGCTTGCCTGTTGTAGTTTCGCCAACTCTGGAGCCTCCTCTGCTTCGTTCGGTTTGAAAATGATCGTAGCGTTGGTTCCCTCAATCTTCACCTGGCAATTGGTGAGCGCTGCCAGCGCTATGGCCGGCCAAGCAAGACTTCGTTTGATTTCATCTAAGGCTTTGTCGGTCTGCTGGCGACCAAATTTGGCGGCGGCAGCCTGATCGAGTTTGTCATAGGCAACGCACGAGCGCATGACCATGACGGTGAACCGCTTTCGGTAGCCGGTTCCAATACAGACACTGTTCAATGTCTTTTCATCCCCATTCTTCATGGCCATGTAATAGGTTTTTGCCGCAGCCAGCGGGGTGGAATAGTCCGGCTTGCTTTGAGCCGTAGCCAGGCAGGCCGTGAGAAGCAGGCATCCGAAGGACAAGAGGTAGATGCTGCCGATTCTGTGGTTTGGAGCTTGTTGCGCTCCATTTGCTTGAAGCGTTTTCATGCTACGAGCTTACTCCAAAGCGCCTCGAGGTGGGGAATCGAAAAATAAGCAGAACCATTGATTCTGATGATGAGGATTGGACTGAAGGCCGGGCGGCAGGGATACCGCCGGCTACGGCAGGCAGGATACCCGCCGCTACAGCGGGGATGGGGAAAAGCCGGAACAGAATTTTAGCCACAGATTGCACAGATTTCACAGAGGGGAAGGGAAGTTTGGCCACTGATTGAACACGGATTTTTTCACGGGAGGGGGCAAATCGGGCGGCGCGCTGCCTGAGATTGCCGGAAACTGCCAGAAAACGACCGCACTATGGATAAAACTTCCTTGCATTCCGCGACACGTTTGTAAACCATTTCTTAAATATAAAAGATATGGCACACGTAAAACTACATATTCCCGGACCAATTGAGGTCAGTGACAAAACCCTGCGCGCTTTCCGTTCGCCCATGATCGGGCATCGGGGCCAAGGCTTCAAAGATCTCTGCGCGAAAATTCAACCGCAACTCCAACAACTGCTCTACACCAAGCAATTGGTTTACCTGAGCACGTCATCGGCATGGGGCGTGATGGAGGGAGCCATCCGCAACCTGGTGTCCAAGAAAGTCCTCAACTGCATGTGCGGCGCATTTTCGGACAAATGGCTCGATGTGTCCAAGCGCTGCGGCAAAGAAGCCGAGGCGCTGCAAGTGCCCTGGGGCTCCCCGATTCGCGGGGCCGAGGTGGACAAGAAATTGGCGACCGGGCAATTCGACGCGCTGACGCTCATTCATAACGAGACCTCGACCGGGGTGATGAGCCCCCTCGCCGAAATTGCGGCGCTGAAGAAAAAGTACCCAGACGTACTGTTCATCGTTGACGCGGTCAGCTCGCTGAGCGCGGTGCCGATCAAGTTTGACGAGCTGAGCATCGATGTGCTGCTGGCCGGGACGCAAAAGGCCTTTGCCATGCCGCCCGGCCTGGCGGTGTTCGCGTGCTCGCCGGCAGCGCTGGCGAAGGCGGCGACGATGAAGGACCGCGGGTATTATTTCGACTTCGTGGAGTTCCAGAAGAACGCCGAACAGAACATGACCCCGAGCACGCCGAGCATCGGGCATGTTTACGCGTTGGAATCGAAGCTGGAAGACATGCTGACCGAAGGCCTGGAGGCGCGTTATGCGCGTCATCGCAAGACGAATCAAATGACCCGCGACTGGGCGGCCAAACACGGCTTCACACTCTACCCGGAGAAGGGGTTCGAGTCGGTCACGCTCACCTGCATCAGCAACGGAGCCAGACCCGGCGGACGCATTGTGGATGTGCCGAAGCTGCAAAAGCTGGTGAAGGACCAGGGATTCCTCATCGACGGCGGCTACGGCAAGATCAAGGGAACGACGTTCCGCATCTCCAACATGGGCGATGAGACGGAAGCGACGATGAGCCAGCTCTACGCGGCGCTGGACAACGCGATGAAGCAGCTGTGAGCTTAATCACCGGGGGCCGTCAGGGGGCGGGCCCCGGTTGATTCCGTCCATCCCGGTCTTAGCAGCCATTGATTAAACACGGATTTTTTGGAGAAGGACGCGGCTCGAGGAGTGCAACACTTGCATTCCGAATCTTCTTCCATAAAGTCATTTGAGTGAGTTCCAGCCTCAACAACACAGGCACTCCCGGCCAGCCTTCTCTTCAAACCGGCCAGGTCCCAACTACCCGCTCCCCGGCCACTTGTTCCCAGCCACCAACCACCGGCTACCGCATCGTCAAAATTGCGCCGGGAGTGCACAGCGTTCATTCGCTGGCCCATGGCGAAACATTTCACCCGGTCATTGGACCGGTAGCGGAGGCGGAGGCGCTGTACGTCCGGCAGCTTCGCCTGATTGAGCGCCTAAAACAACACACGGGAGATTTTGTGATCTGGGATGTCGGGCTCGGCGCGGGGGCAAACGCGCTTACGGTTGTGCGGGCAACACGGGCAATTCAGTGCTCCATTCGCATTATCAGCTTTGACCATACTCTCGAACCGTTGGAATTCGCGTTGCAACACACCGACACGCTCGGCTACCTGGGCGGCTACGAAGGCCAACTCCAGCAGTTCATCGCCGGGCGCAAAGTCTCGTTCGAGGAGGGCGGGCAAAGGGTTGACTGGGAGCTGCACCTTGCCGACTTTCCAACCTTGCTGGCGCAAACGGCGGCGCAGAGAATCGCCAAGCCCCATGCGATCATGTTTGACGCATTCTCGCCCGCGAAAAATCCCGCGATGTGGACCCAACCGCTCTTTTCCGGACTTTTCCGGCTCCTGGACCCGCGCCGTCCCTGCGCCCTGCCAACCTATTCGCGCAGCACGATGCTGCGGGTCACACTGCTGCTCGCCGGTTTTTTTGTCGGGGTTGGACACGCGACGGGCGAAAAGGAGGAAACGACCATCGCCGCAAACACACTGGATTTGCTTTCCGAGCCGCTTGACCGGAAATGGCTGCAGCGCGCCCGCCGTTCCTCCAGCGCCGAACCGATGTGGGAACCGGCCTATCGCCAAGCGCCCCTTTTGGCGGAGACGTGGGAAAAGTTGCAGGCGCACCAGCAGTTCAGCTAGATGATTTCCAAGCTCGCCAGGATGAATTTTCGCCAACAGTTTGAAAAGTCGCTCACCGGGCCGGAGCCGCTGCTGGCACTGGCCCCGATGCAGGACGTAACCGATCTTGCCTTCTGGCGAATGTTTGCGGCCTATGGCGGCGCGGACGCCTATTTCACCGAATATTTCCGCGTATACGCGACTTCGAGGCTGGAAAAACACATCCTCAAGTCCATCACGAATAATCCAACGGGCAAACCGGTCATCGCGCAGATGATCGGGAACGACATACCTGCGCTGGTGCGCACCGTCCGCGAACTGCAGCAGTATCCGATTGCGGCGGTGGACTTGAACCTGGGCTGCCCAGCACCGGTGGTATACCGGAAGTGCGCCGGGGGTGGACTGCTCCGGGAACCGCAAAAGGTGGATGCCATCCTCGGCGCATTGCGTGACGCAGTGCGGATAAAATTCAGCGTAAAAACCAGGCTTGGTTTCGATTCGAGCAAAGTCTTCGGCGAGCTGCTACCGCTCTTTGCGAAACACTCCATCGACCTGCTCACGGTGCATGCCCGGACGGTGAAGGAAATGTACCGCAGCGAGGTGCATTATGAATTCATCGCCCGCGCGGTTGCTGAAGTGCCATGCCCCGTGCTGGCCAATGGCAACATTTATTCCGCGGAAAAGGCCCTGGAGGTGCTGAGGATCACCGGCGCGCGGGGGCTGATGGTGGGCCGGGGGGCAATTCGCAATCCGTGGCTGTTTCAGCAAATCCGGCAGCGCCGGACCGGCCAGCCTGTTTTTGTGCCGCGCGGAATGGACGTGCTGGAGTATGTGCGGGCGCTTTTTGAAAAGACCTGCGGGCTGCCGGCTCGCGAACCGGCCCAGGTCCAGAAGATGAAGAAATACATGAACTATCTCGCCATAGGGGCTGAACCGACGGGCCGGTTCCTGCACCGAATCCGCCGGGTCACGACCAAGGCCGAATTTTTCGCCGCGTGCGAGGAGTTTCTGAATCACGACCGACCAATGCCGCTGGAACCCTTCGCCCTGGCTCTCAAGGAAACCGATCTCATGGCCGGCGCGCAATTGTGAGGGCCAAAGCCCGGGGTTTTGCAGTCCTTGATCCTCACCCGTAGCGATGTGGCTTCTCCATGGCAAAAGTGTTCGGCAAATGCCGCACTTCGCCCACGGTTCCGTCCTGCAGCAGCACTTCCACGATGTCGAAGCGGATTTTCACGGGCGGATTCCTGAGCAGGCGCAAGTAATCGAGCGCGGCCTGTGAAAGGCGGCGGCGTTTGTCCGCATCCACTGCGGCCGCCGGCCGCACCCAATACTCCGAAGAGCGCGTCTTGACTTCCACAAACACCAGGCAATCCCTGTCGCGAAAGACCAAGTCAATTTCACCGCGCGGCGACCGGAAGTTCGCCGTGAGGAACTTCAGGCCGCCGTGTTTAAGATGCTTTCTGGCCGCGCGCTCCCCGAGTTCTCCGTGACGAAGGTGCAGCGGCTTTTTGGCATTGGTCCGCCAGGATTTTATGCGCGCCCACAGGTTCATGCCCGGCTCTTCTCTGATCGATTCTCCTCCGCAGGAAAAAGCTTCAACTCCATCGCCACCGGCCGGAAGGGCGCAAAGCTACGGCGATGGATGGGGCACGGCCCGCGCTCGCTGATTGCCGCGTAGTGTTGCGGCGTGCCGTAGCCTTTGTGTTGGGCAAAGCCGTAGCCGGGATAAGCCTTGTCAAATTCCAGCATCATGCGGTCGCGGGTGACCTTGGCGAGAACGCTTGCCGCCGCGATGGAGTAGCTTTTGGAATCACCCTGCGCAAGGGCGGTTTGGGGATAGGCCAGCCACTTGATCCTGAGGCCGTCAACCAACACGTGCTGTGCTCTGGGTTCCAATTGCTCCAGGGCCATGCTCATGGCCCGCCAAGCCGCCTGACGGATGTTGATTTTGTCGATCATCGCCACGTCCACACTCGCGATGGCCCACCGAATCCCGGCATGGGTGGTAATGGCGGAGAAATATTTCTCGCGCTGCCCGGCGGCAAGCTGCTTTGAATCATTGAGCCCGCGAAGTTCCGCGCAGATGCCGGGGCCCGACCATCCACAAGGGAACATCACCGCGGCGGCGACCACCGGCCCCGCCAACGGACCACAACCGGCTTCGTCAACGCCGGCCACGAACGTTGTGCCGCCCTGCCACAGTTCGCGTTCGTGGGACAACCGGTTGCAATGCTTCGCGCTCATGAGGAAAATCGTTCAGTGGCGTTCGTCATCCAGCCCGGCAGGAAGCGACGGGAAAATGTGTTTCTCCTCTACGCTTCCGAATCGGGGCAGGGTTTTCCGGAAATACGCCGCATCCTTAATACCCTTCTTCAAGAATCCGCTCGTAGGCCTTATTGGGCAGGCATTTCCGGCCCAGCGCCTGGGCCAGCGGGTCGGCCTGCGGGGCACAGAACCCGAGATGGTTATGCCGCCGCCAGCCTTCGGCGTGCTTGAACCGCTTCGACATCCGCCCAACCTCAAGTGACATGTTTTCCATGGCGAGCAAATGCGAATCCAAACCCTGGCTGACATCCAACCATGCCTGCTGGCTCTTGTGCGCCGCAAGCGCCTCGTGTTTGGCCTTGTGAACCGAAGTGGTATTTACAAACGCGCCGGGAATGACGCGACGATGCAATTCGTCGCGCAAGCCGTGCGGCATCGCGTGATAAATCGTCACCTTGTAATCCCCAACCGGTCGCGCCGGAACGGTTTTAAAGTTGCCCATACCCCGCGCTAACGCGGCGGTGACGGCCAGCCGGCAAGTCGCAGTGTGGTCTTCCATGTAATCCTGCGGTGAATGGGTGAGGATGATGGCCGGTTTTACTTCCCGAATGACGGCTGCCAACGAGTGCAAAAGCTCCAGGCTGTAGATGATTTCCAGGTCGTCGGAAAAGCCCGGATGAAATTGCGCCCCGAGGATTTTGGCGCCGGCGCGAGCTTCGGTGTTGCGGATCGCCCGAGTGGCCACGCTGTTATATTCGGCGCTGCCGCAGTTGCCGCTGGCCAGGTTGAGGTAATGAGTTTCGTAGCCCGCCTTCTTCAGCAACAGGAGGGTCCCGGCCATCTGAAACTCGATATCATCCGGGTGCGCGGCGATTGCGATGGCAGCCTGGTTCGGCATTACTTATCAACGATGCTGGCGTTATTCCTTTTCATGAGCCCGCCACAGGATACGGCTGGTCTGCGGCGCCGGGTTCCAATGCCACATCCTTTAGTTGGATTTGTCAAAACAAAATCGGCGCAATTGGCGGTGCCGCACACCCCGCTTTTCGGGGTGGCGGAATCGAGGGAACGTCGGTTAAGTTGGCGCCATGAAAATCGAAGCTCTGCACATCGGGATGCGAGTTCGCCATCCGCAATACGGCCTGGGTGTGGTGAAAACAATCTCCGAAGGTACCGCCGACATCCAGTTCAACGACGGCAACCACACCGTCGCCCCGGAACCGAGCGGGCTTGAGCCTGCGGAACCCCAGGCTGCCGTACGCGGATTGGATATGCCGCTCAGCGAACTGGTGCAACAAATAGTTGACGCCACAATTCACAAGCTGGGACTGGAAAAACCGGAATCAGTCGTCGACCAACTCGGCTTGCGCTGGCACAAAGGCAAAATGGTTTTGCATCCGGCAGACGCCGCCCTGCAAACCAAGGAAGTGCCGCTTGAGATTTTCTTTCACAAACTGGTTGGCGTCCGCAACCAGTTGCGAGTGCTCGAGCAGAAGATTAACGCCCATCCAACCCTGACGGACGGCGAGAAGGTGGAGATGCAGCAATACATCACCCGCTGCTACGGCTCCTTGACGACTTTCAATCTCCTATTCAAGGAAAAGGAAGGCCAATTCTGACTTGTGGCTCATTGAGCGGACCAATCGCCGGGTTTTTCCAAAATCAGCCGGTTCGGCTCGACCAACAGCGATTTGCGCCACGCTTCCACGGCCTGGTCCCGCCGGTTGAGCGCGGCATAATTGTTGCCAAGATGGTCGCAAATTGCACCGTCGGGCTTGCTGGAATTTACGATGGCCCGAAGCTGATAATCCAATGCCTCCCGCGGACGGTTCAGTTTGAACAGCACTAGGCCCAGAGGGTGTCCAGGAACGCGGTCTTTTTCGGCTCCAGCCTGACAGTTCTTTCGAGCATCACGCAGGCCGGCTCGAGGTTCTCGCCCCGCAGCCTTTTCTGCGAAAACAGCACCCCCGCAATTTTTAAACAGGCTTTCAGCCTTTCCGCCAGATCACCACCAACCCTCCGAGACCAAGCACCAGCAGCCCGCTGACCGCCAATGCCCCGCTGTTGGCACAGTTCGGCAGACAATACAGTGAAGCCGCGCCCACTGCTGGACCCGCAAAGTTGCCCAGACCGATCGCCGCCTCATGGATGCCCCCGTGCTCGCCTTTGGTTTCACCGATGTCCATCGAATAAAAAAGCGACGAGTAGTAAATCAGCCCCATTGCGGCGCCGAACGCGACCTGCGCGAGCACCACTGCCGCAAGGTTCGGCACCATGAGTATGACGGCAAAAGTGGCGATCAGCGCCACATAGCAGGAGAGCAGCCAGCGGAAACGATAATGCCAGCCGGTCCAGAGCCATAACCCCACAAACGCGCCCAAGCGCGAAAAACACCATACCGAACAACAGAAACCGGCAAGCGTCGTGGAAAGGCCCAGTGTCATCGCCACGCCAGGCATCAACGCAATCATCGTGTTGTTGGCGATGTAAGCGAATGGATTAGCCAACCACGCCATCCGCAGAAAACTTTTAGCCCTAGCCGCCGGCTGCCGCTCCAAAAGCTTCGCCGCTGCTGGTTGCGCGTCATCCGGGGCATTCGTGACAGGGCCAGCCGAAGATTCCAGCCGGAGGGTCAAAGCAAGCTGTGCGATCATGATGGCCATCGGCACGTAAAACAGGCTTTTGAGCCCCAGGAGGTCCAGCATTGCGCCGCCGGAGAAGTACGCCGAGGCGGCTGTCGCCGCCCATACGACATTATAAACACCGATCATGTGTTGAATGCCCTCCCGCGTTTCCCCCTCGCTGATGAGCGCCTCAAGCGTTGGCCAGACGAAACACAGCCCGAAAATTGTTACAGCCATTACCGCTATTTGCCCATTCGCTGAACCAACCTGAGTTCCTGCCGCCAGCGCCACCAGCATGATGGAATAGCCCAGTTTAAGCGCGGTGAAGTATCCGAAGCGTTGAGCGAACTTGCCGCCCCCAAGGGCCGAGAGGGCATAGATCGCCCCGTTCAGCGCCGCCAGCGCCAGGTTGGCCTTGTTTCCAAAGCCAAACGCCTTCTGCATGAAAAAGTAAAAATAAAAGAAATAATAGACGGTTCCGAAGGAATTCAGTCCCTCGAGAATAAAGTACCCGGTCTTGAGCTTGCGTGAAAACATCGAACGCGTGCGGTGTGGTTAGGGACTGATGATTAGTGATTGGGGTCCAGTCACCATCCGTCAGTAATCATACAACCCACTGTCATGAGTATAGCCGCCTCCGCCCAGGCCGCCCTCCCCATCCGGCCCGCCCATGAAATCCCCCAGCAGATCTCCCATGTCTTCCTCCACCTTCTTGGGATCCTCTCCCGATTCGAGGCGTTTGATGGCCACGTCCATCTCTTTCGGCATCGTTCCAGGCGGCATCAACTCCTTCATTTTCCGCATCATGTGAGCCATGTGCTTCGGGTTGTTCTCGTCCATGTGCTCCATGTCCCGTTCCATTTCCATCATGGCTCGCTCGACGCGCGAATCGTCGAAATCCGGCATCGGGGGTCCACCCGTTTCCATTTCGGCTTTTGCCGCCGGCTCCTTCAGCCCACGCGACATTGCAAAACGGCTTATCTGCTTGCTCATTTTCCTATTACCGCACCTGGGACAGACCGGAGAACGGTCGGGTTCCATCCGCTTCGACAAGAAATTAAAAATCACCCGGCATTTCGGGCAGGCATATTCGTAAATCGGCATATTTTTCTCAATGTCAGCTTCGGCAAAGTACCCGATGGTTGCGCCGGCGCAAAGCCGGAAACATGGCCACCGACAACTTGCCTTTGACAGTCGCTGATGATTGTATGGTTCGACGTTGCATTCGCATGTTTTGAGTTTTTATGAAATACACTTACGAGGAAATGGCAAAAATGATCGACCATTCCCTGCTCAATCCGACATTAATGGACAAGGAGCTGGACAACGGCTGCAAACTCGCGGCGGAATACGGTGTCGCCTCGGTCTGCATCAAATCCTACTACGTGGCCCGGGCGGCGGAACTGCTTAAGGGCACAGGTGTCAAAGTGGGCGGCGTGGTCGGTTTTCCGCACGGCAACAGCGCAACGGAGGTCAAGCGCTATGAAACCCAGCTCGCCTGCAAGGCGGGCGCGGTCGAGATCGACATGGTCATCAACATCGGCAAAGCCCTCAGTGGTGATTGGGCATATATCGAACACGACATCCGGAGTGTCTGCGAGGAAGCTCATAAACACGGCGCCAAAGTCAAAGTCATTTTCGAGAATGACTATCTTGCCAATGGCGGCGCGGGCTTGAGCGGTGATGACCTCAAGCGCTGTCTCTGTCGGATTTCCGAACAGGCCGGCGCCGATTGGGTGAAAACTTCTACCGGCTACAGCTTCATTAAAGGCCCGGATGGCAAATTCATCTCCATCGGCGCCACGGAACCCGACCTCAAGCTGATGCGGGCAAGTGTCTCAGCCAGGGTGCAGGTCAAAGCAGCTGGAGGCGTGCGAAACCTGGACGGCTTGATCCTGGTGCGGGATTTGGGCGGTTCACGCTGCGGCACCGCGGCCACGAAAGCCATCCTGGATGAATACAGGAAAAGGGCTGAGGCCGAAACCGCCGGAACCGCCGACCGACCGCGCAAAGGTGTGCTGGGCAAGGGCGGTTATTGAAGTTTAAACTGGACCGGAGCCAGAATCCCGATATCAACTTAGTAATTCACTTCAGCCCATGACCGAGCACGAGAACCCAATATGACTTGCCCGCACTGCAATCATTCCTTTCCGCTCACGTGGGGTCGTTATGCCCAGTCGCCCCTGAGCAGGCACACCTGTCCCAGTTGCCATAAGCTGTCTAAATTCAAATTGACCTTGGCTTACTGCCTCCTAGTGGTTGTTTCGTGGGTCGCCTTGTTCGCGCTCATTTTCGGCCTTACGGCCTTGCTGCTCCCGCGCGGCGCCCAGGTCCTGGGTCTGTATTATTTTCTCGGGCTGTATCTGATCGGGCTGGTCTTCCTCATTCCCCTGAACCGATTCTACGACGAAAAGTTCCGCAAGTTGGAGAAGGTTGACGATGCCGGGGCCGGAGATGTTCCATAAAACAGGAAAAGAGATCAGCGCGGACTGACCGCGGCTACGGTCCTCCTCAGCATCTCCGCGCGTGCCGATCACTCTTTTCCCTCCAGTGCCTGCGTTAAATTCCCCGACGCTTTGTGTTTCCCATGGTCCGTCCGGTTCCCGGCAGTAATCCAGTTTCCAAAATGCGCGTTTAATTGGAAGGCCGATCTTCGTTTGTTCAATCCAAGGCATGGTTTATTGGATTTGCGATTCTTGGCCTGGCACTGTATGCGTTGCACAGACAAACATGATGGTTTCATCGGCCAACTGGTTCTATTGGGCGATCCTTTCCGCCGTCTTCGCGGCGCTTACCGCCATCTTCGCCAAGGTCGGCATCCAGGGCGTCGATTCCGACCTGGCCACGCTGGTCCGCACGGCGATCATCATCGTTGTCCTGTCCGGCTTCGTCTGGTTCGCGGGAAAGTGGAGCAACCCGTTTGCGCTACCCTCAAGAACGTGGCTGTTCCTTGGTCTCTCTGGTTTGGCCACGGGCGCCTCCTGGGTTTGCTACTTTCGCGCGCTCCAGGCCGGCGATGCCTCGAAGGTGGCACCCGTGGACAAATTGAGCCTGGTGCTCGTTGCCGTTTTCGCGTTCGTGTTTCTTGGCGAACGACCGGCGCTGCGCGAATGGACCGGCATCGCAATGGTCGCCGCCGGGGTGCTGGTTCTGGCAATCAAACGTTAAGCCGTTAAGGTCCTTCTCAAATGTCCAAAACAACCGCGATAAAGGAGTGACAATCTGTGGAACCCGCCAACCCAACCCATCCGGTCGATGAAATGCTGCCTTTCGGCAAACTGTTCACCTATGGCTTGCAGCACGTGCTGGCCATGTATGCCGGAGCCGTGGCGGTTCCCCTCATTGTCGCCCACGGGTTGAACCTGCCCAGGGAACAGCTCATCTATTTAATCAATGCCGACTTGTTCACCTGCGGCATCGCCACGCTCATTCAGACCCTCGGTTTCTGGAAGATGGGCATCCGCATTCCGATCATCCAAGGCGTTACTTTTGCCGCCGTTACGCCCATGGTGATCATTGGCCAGAAGCATGGGATAACGGCAATTTACGGCTCCATTATCGTTGCCGGGATCGTTACTTTTCTGCTCAGCCCGTACTTCAGCCAGCTATTGCGGTTTTTCCCGCCCGTGGTTACCGGCACCATCATTACCATCATCGGCGTTACTTTAATGCCGGTCGCTGTGCGCTGGGCGGGCGGAGGCGATCCGGGTGCCGCGGACTTCGCCAGCGCCTCCCATATTCTGCTCGCCCTGATTACCTTGAGTCTTGTGGTTTTCTTTTACCGCTATTTTACCGGTTTCCTGAGCAATATCGCCGTCCTGCTCGGCTTGATTGCCGGGACGCTCATTGCCATTCCTTTTGGCCTGGTCAACTTTTCCCAGTTGTCCGCCGCAGGCTGGGTCGGCGTGACGACGCCCTTCGCCTTCGGCCTGCCCACTTTTGATCTGGCCGCCATCGCCGCCATGATTCTGGTCATGCTGGTAACGATGAGCGAGACCACCGGCGACTGCATTGCCGTGGGTGAAATCATCGGCAAACCTGTCACCCAAGAGGCGCTGACCCGGGGGCTGCGGGCGGATGGTTTTTCCACCGTGCTGGGCGGCATCCTGAACAGCTTCCCTTACACCGCGTTCGCCCAAAATGTCGGCCTGGTGGGGTTGACCCGTGTGAAGAGCCGTTTTGTGGTGGCTGCTGCCGGCGTTATTCTGGTGGCGCTGGGGCTGTTTCCAAAAATGGCGGCGATCATCGCCGCGATTCCCGCGCCGGTGCTGGGCGGCTCCGGAATCGCCATGTTCGGCATGGTGGCCGCCAGCGGCATCAAGACACTGGGCAAAGTGGAATTTGAGGGCACCCATAACATCATGGTCATAGCGATCAGCCTTGGCGCGGGGATGATTACCCTGGCCGTGCCCGGTTTTTACCAGCAATTCCCCGGTTGGGCGCAAATCATACTGAACAGCGGCATCACCGCGGGCAGCGTGGCCGCCATTATTCTAAACGCGTTGCTTAACGAAACGGGTCGGGCTACCCATGTTGTCTCCAGCGATGCTACGGTCACCCCCGTCCCCGTAAAGAATTCAACCAACTAGCAAGTGGACCAAACTGTCAGCGACACCTTAATAAGACCTGTACAGATGTCGCGCGCCGCGCCCACCCTTCTCCTGGTCACAGCTTCGTCCCCGGGGATCCAAAGGGTGCGGCGTTCCCGGGTCCTGAACTTCCAGCAGATCACGATGCCTTATCTGGCCGCCTTCGTGCCGCCCCATTGGACTGTGCTGCATGTGGACGAAGCGGTGGAGCCTATCAACCTTGAGACGCCGGTTGACCTGGTGGGGATCACGTTCCACACGCCGAGCGCGTCTCACGTTTATGCTTTGGCCGACCGGTTCCGGCAGCGCGGCACAACAGTAGCTTTGGGCGGACCGCATGTCACCTTGATGCCGGATGAAGCGCAAGCCCACGCGGATGTGATCTTCATCGGAGAAGCCGAAACCCACTGGCCGGAATTCCTCGCCGGGTTTGAGGCCGGACAACACCGGCGGCGCTACTGTTCCGCCGAGCCGCCGGGCCTCGCGCACGCGCCGATGTCCCGGAAAGACCTCTTTCACAGGCGCGACCACACGGCTGGAGTCCTGTTCGCCACCCGCGGCTGCGCGCACCGATGCGATTTCTGCACGGTCGCCGTGATGTATCGGAGCCACCCGCGCCAACGCCCGGTGGCGGACGTCGCGCGGGAATACGCTTCCTTCCGGGGCAAAGTGATCATCCTCTGGGACGATAACATTGCGGGCGACCTCGAATATGCCAGGGAGCTGTTCCGGGCGCTCGCTCCCCATCGGAAATGGTGGAGCAGCCAGGCGAGCATTCATGCGGCCGGGGACGACGAGTTCCTGGAGCTCGCCGCGCGCAGCGGGTGCAAGCAACTGTTCATCGGGCTGGAATCAATCTCCCAGGCCAGCATGAATGAAGTCTCGAAAGGGTTCAACCGCGTGGACGAATACGCGCGGGCGATTGAGCGGATTCATTCCCACGGCATAGCGGTGCAGGCCGGCATCGTCTTTGGATTCGACCACGACACGCCGGCGGTATTTGAGGAAACACTCGATTTCCTCGAGGCGGCGGCGGTGCAGAATGCCACGTTCAACATCCTGACGCCGTTTCCAGGGACCCGGCTCCACGAACGGTTGGCGGCCGAGGGCCGGATTTTGACGCGTGACTGGACAAAGTACAATGGGCGGACAGATGTCGTCTTTCAACCCCGCCGCATGAGCCCGGAGGCGCTGCTGGCCGGATACCAGTATGCGAATCGGCGCTTCTACTCGTGTGCCAGCATATACAAGCGTCTATCACGCTCCCCGGTCGGGTTGTTTTGGACTCTGCCGCTGAACCTTGCCTACACGCTCTCCCTTCGCTACCGCCAATAGCGCCTTATGGATTTGCAGCTTCCTTCCCGCTGCCGCAGGGCTGTCACAGGCTTTACGCTCGCAGCCTTTGCTGCTATTCTGTCCGCAATGAAAGAGTGTCCGTCTCCCATGGGGTAAAGTATCTGTCGCCATGATCCATGTTGAAGCGCTCCCCAAATTTTACGGCGATACGATCGCTGATTTGGCCGGTGCCGGGGCCACCGCCAGCGAGCATCTCTCCGAGCCAATCCATTCCCGCTCGTTGAATCGGAGGTTGTGGACGTGAGCACGCGGAGGGTTGGCATTTTGTTGCCACATACCGGGGTTTATCCCGGGTTGGGCGGCATGTTGGCGTCGGAGCTGTCAAAGTTGGGCTGGCTAACGACGGTTCGGCACCGGGCGGATGAGGACCTCTTGGGCTATGACCTTCTGCTGCTGGCGGGTCAATGCCGCAACATCGACGGCTTGTCGCAGGTGTTGCGAAAACGCCGGGACAAGATTCCCGCGACCATCCTTTGGCAACTGGAACCACTTCCGCCGGCGCAACTGAGCCAGCAAGGAGAAGAGATTGGGTTGCGTGTAGCCGCCTGGCACTGGGGCCGAATGCCGCTAATGGCACGGCGGGTACTCAACTGCATAATCCCCTTCCGGACTCGCCTGATGGGCCTCGTCCACAGTGGGCTGGCTCGATCCTATGCCCGGCAAGTGGTTAAGGAGCCGGATCACCAAGGCTGGCAGCGGTACTGCCTTCAAAACTACAGCGCAGCGATGGGGGAATGGCTCTGGATCAGAAGCGCCTACGTTAACGGCTGGCTCGACCACTGCTTTGCGAGCAACCAAATGCGGGTCCGGTTCCTGCGCAGCCGTGGCATCAAGGCCGAAATGCTTCCGGTCGGATATCACCCGAGTTGGGGGCGAGACTGGCAATTGAAGCGGGACATTGACGTACTTTTTCTTGGCGACATCGGCATTGGTCTGCGGGGTGCTGTGTTGCGCGCGGTGAGGGAACAGTTGGGCCAGCACGGACGGACATTGACCCTGGCACGGGGAGTCTACGGGGAGAAGCGCGATGAATTGCTCAGCCGAAGCCGGACGATGTTGAGCGTGTTGCGGGTGCCACACGACATGGCAGGCATGCGGGTGTTGTTGGGCCTGGCTTGTGGCACGCTGGTCATTTCCGACCTTTGCGATGATACCGGCGCTTTCCAACCCGGCGAGCACTTCGTCATGGCAGCAAGCGAGCGCCTGCCGGAGGTCATTGAGTACTACCTTACCCACGAAGAAGAGCGCCAAAAAATTGCGCGCCAGGGGCACCGGTTTGTCACCGAGGAATTGACTCTCGCGAAGGGCATGCGCAGGATGCTCGCACATGTCGCAACCGACATCTAAAGATGATTCCCACCTATCGTCCTTGCCTTGGGCCTGAAGAACTTCAAGCCGTCGCCTCTGTTTTTGAAAGCCGCCATCTTGGCCTGGGTGAGGTCACGCGTGAGTTTGAACAACAGCTTGCCGATTTTCTCCAGGTTCGACACGTCATAGCTGTCAACCACGGCACCGCTGCGTTGCATTTGGCGCTCGACGCACTTGAGCTCAAACCCGGAGATGAAGTCATCGTGCCTTCGCTTACCTTTGTGGCTACCGTCCAGGCGATCCTGATGGCGGGCGCTGTGCCGGTGTTCTGCGAGGTGAGACCCGAAACGCTCAACATTGATATCGAGGACGCTCTTGGGAGAATTACGAACCGGACTCGTGTTATCTTGCCCGTCCACTTCGCCGGCTTGCCGTGCGACATGGACCCATTGCTCCGCGAAGCCCGTGCGCGCCGAATCCGCATTGTTGAAGACGCAGCTCATGCCTTTGGCGCACACTACAAAGGGCGCAAGGTCGGGAACCTGGGTGATTTGACCTGCTTTAGCTTTGACGCGATCAAGAACATCACTTGCGGCGAAGGTGGGGCCGTTGCCACTGAAGACGATGATCTGGCCGAGAGCCTTGGGCGTCGCCGACGATTGGGCATCGCGCACGGGTTTCGCGGGGGGGATCCAGCCGAAGCGCACTGGCAATACCACGTCGTTTCCCGCGGGTTTCGCTACCACATGTCCGACATTAACGCGGCAATCGGTTTGAAGCAGTTGGAAAAGTTCCCGGTTTTTCAGGCGCGCCGGCGCGAGATTGTTGGACGGTACGACCAGGCCTTCGCCGATCTGCCGGGCTTGGAACCGGTTCAGCACGACTTGGAGCAGAACTGTCCCTGGGCCTATGTGGTGAAGGTTTCCGGTGGCCGCCGTGATATGCTCCGGGAGCATCTGCGGCGGAACGACATCCTGACCTTGATTCAGTTTATCCCCAATCACCTGCAACCGGCCTTCGCGCCGTTCCGTACGGACTTGCCTGTGACCGAACAACTCTTCGAGCAGATCATCTCGTTGCCTCTGTTCGTGGAAATGACTGAAGCGCAGGTGGAGACGGTGATTCAGGCGGTACATGGCTTCGTCGGCGCCCCGGCTCCTGCGACGTTTACATCTCAAAGGATTCCCTGAAAAGATCATCACAAATGAATTTTTGCGGACGGCAGGGAGGCCGCGCGGCTTTGCCTTTGATTGCGGCTTCTCCAACCAACTTGCGGGAGAACGAGTGATGTCTCCGAACAGTAAACCACTCTTAATCCTAGGCACCGGCCCCTATGCAGTCGAGATTGCCGATGTCGCCTCGGAGATTCCAGGCTTTGTAGTGGCGGGCTTTGTGGAGAATCTCGACCGCTCGCGGTGTGCTGACCCGCTGGATGGACGGCGGGTGTACTGGATTGATGAACTGAGTGCGCTGGCGGGTTCCCATCAGGTGGTGTGCGGTCTTGGTACGACTCATCGTCATCAGTTTACTGAGCAAGCCGAAACATTGGGTTGTGAATTCGCCACGCTGGTACATCCGAGCGTCCGCGTGTCTGCCAGCACCTTGCTGGACAAAGGCACCATTCTCAATGTTGGGGTTATCATCGCTTCCCATACGCATTTGGGCAAGCATGTCTCGGTCAACCGCGGCGCGTTAATCGGGCATCACACGAGAATTGGGGATTTTGTGACCATTGGTCCGGGAGTGAACCTTGCTGGCAGTTGCCACATCGGCAAGGCCACCTATGTCGGGATCGGGGCCACCATTATCGATCATATCAGCATCGGCCCGCATTCGGTGGTCGGTGCAGGTGCGGTGGTAACAGAAAACGTGCCCGACCACGTTCTGGTTGTGGGTGTGCCGGCAAAGATTGTCAAACGAAACATCGAGGGCAAGTAACTACAGATACAACCGACAATGAAACCGGACAAGCTGATCATCAACGCGGCGATTACCGGAATGGTGCCGACGAGGCAGGACAACCCACACGTGCCGGTGACGGTGGCGGAAATTGTTGCCGATGTCAGGCGTTGTCGCGACGCGGGCGCCAGCATCGTGCACGTGCATGCGCGTGACGCAGACGGGCAGCCGACGTATCGGCAGGAAATCTTCGCGGAGATTTTTGCCGGTATCCGCGCGACTTGTCCCGGTTTGATGATCTCCGGCACGACCAGCGGGCGCAGATATCCCGAATTTTCCCAGCGCTCACAAGTATTGGAGTTGGACGGCGACCTGAGGCCCGATCTGGCTTCGTTAACGCTCGGTTCGATGAATTTCCCGCTGCAAGCGTCGGTTAACGACCCGCAGATGATTCGGGACCTGGCCACGAAGATGAGGATGCGGGGGATCGTGCCGGAGCTGGAACTTTTCGACCTGGGCATGGCTGATTGCGCGCAGGACTTGATCGGCCAGGGGATTCTAGGGCCGCCGCTCTATGCCAACATTTTATTGGGTTCGCGGGGAACGCTCGCCGCCACACCGCTCAACTTGACAACCGTCGTGCGCGCGCTGCCCGCCGGCACCACCTGGTCGGCTGCCGGCATTGGCCGGTTTCAATTTTATGTCAACAGCATGGCGATCACCATGGGCGGGCATGTGCGTGTTGGCTTGGAAGACAACCTGTGGTTCGACCTTGCCCGAACTCAACCAGCGACCAATGCCCGGTTAATTGATCGCCTCGCGAAGTTGGCCAACATGGTCGGTCGGGAAATCGCTTCACCGGAGGAAGCCAGAGCGCTAATCGGGATGCCTGCGCAATCCAAAATTTCTGTGAATGCGGGCGCTCGCAGGGACGAGAATCTCTGATCGGCTGGGCCGTATCCATGTAGGTGAAAAGGGCCGGCGATTGAGAATTGATGGGTAGCAGATGAAAACTACTCAAAGGTTTCCTGTTAGCGTAAGCGGCTCTGACCCTTGTACTGACCGGCCGGCCATTCCCGCCGCAGGTCGTCGAAGACGGTATAGTGCGGTGAATAATTGTCTTGGCAGAATGGAGCGCAAGGCGTACGAAGAGAGTGTTCTTTGAAATCGATGGGCGGTTCGTCCATCGGTCATCACAGCCAGATGTCAGGGAACCCCGTGAGAATCGGGGACGGTTGCGCCACTGTAACGGGCAACAAACTCCCAAAGCCACTGGTTCCACCAGGTGGAGCCGGGAAGGCGGGAGTGAGGTCACAGGCCCGGAGTCAGGATATCGGTTTGGCTGTGCTCGTCATGGCTGTCAAGGGAGGACAGGCGGAAAGCCTGTCCGATTTTGCCGGCCGACTTCTCCGTCAAAGAGAAGGATGAGGCCAGCCTGCCGCGTGAATGCGTGGCGGGATTCGTCGGATGCCTTCATTCTCCGATTTGCCGGGGTCTGAAGGTTTTTATTTTCGGACTCCGCTCTGGTCTCTCAATTGTTAAACCGCTTCGCGAAACCCGCGGGGCATTTGAAAGATCAGCCTATATGATTAAAGTCCGGTTGTTGGTGCTGGCCCTGGCCGGATTGTCTCTTGTGTCCGCGGCGCGTGCGGCAACCATTGTTGAGGATTTTTCCACCGACCCGTTGCAGAACGGCTGGCAGGTATTCGGCGATACCAACCTGTTTCAGTGGGATTCCACCAACCAAAACCTTGCCGTCACCTGGGATTCGTTGCAATCCAACAGCTATTTTTATCATCCGCTGGGCACGATTCTTGCGCGGGACGATGATTTCAGTCTCGCGTTTGATTTGCAATTGAATGACGCGGAAGTCGGCGGCTACGGCTTTGAACTGGCCATCGGTTTTTTGAACCTGGCGGAGGCCACGAGCACAAACTTCAATCGCAGCACCGGCGCAAACTCGCCGGATTTGGTCGAGTTCACTTATTTCCCGGATGTGGGCTATGGCTCGACGGTGTGGCCGGTTTTCGCAGACACAAACAGCGCCTTCAATTGGAACGGGGACGGCGATTACGCCGTTTACACGCCAACGCCCGGCGACTGGTATCACATCGTGATGACTTACACCGCGTCGAACCAGTTGATGGTGACAACGATGACGAATTTCGAGCGAACCTCCGGCGTTGCGATCGTTGACCCGCTGGACAGGTTTTTCACCGATTTCCGGGTGGACACGGTTTCCATCAACAGCTACCAGGACGATGGCGGCGGTGGTTCCATCTACGCGCAAGGCGCCGTAAAAAATTTCGCCGTCACCCTGCCGCCGCCGCCCATTCAAAAGCTGACCGGCGCGTTCAGCAACAGGGTTTGGCAGGCGCAATTTTCCAGCCGGAGCAACTGGCTGTATGCTTTGCAGCGCACGGCTGATTTTCAATCGTGGACAAACGTTTCACCGGCAACCCCCGGAAACGCAACCAACCTGTGTTTGCAGGACGCAAAGGCGCCGGTGGACAAGGCATTTTACCGCGTCAGCGCAAGCCGGCCATGAATCCGGCGCACAAACAGGCTGAAGCCGGGAACCGTCGCGCCACGTTCACGCTCATCGAACTTCTGGTCGTCATTGCCATCATCGCGATTCTCGCGGCGATGTTGCTGCCGGTTTTGGGCCGAAGCAAGTTGTCCGCGCAAGGCGCGAAGTGCCTGAGCAATTTGCGCCAGCTTGGAGTCGCCGCGGAACTATACTGGGACGACAACGGGGGAAGTTGTTTCAGCTATGTCTTTACCCCGACCAATTACGGCGCAATCTACTGGTTTGGCTGGATTGGTCCAGGCCAGGAAGGCCAGCGTGCATTTGATCTGTCTGATGGCGCGCTTTATCCTTATCTCAGCGGCAGCGACGTGCGGCTTTGTCCCTCGCTGGGATATGCGCTCTCACAATTCAAACTAAAGGCTGACGGCGTGGTGTTCAGTTACGGCTACAATTTTTACCTTTCCATGCCAACGGGAAAACCGCCGTTCAATGTGTCAAAGCTTCAACAAGCGGCTCAAACCGCGCTGTTCGCCGATGCGGCGCAAGTCAACGATTTTCAAGCTCCCGCCTCGCCTTCGAACCCGATGCTCGAGGAATGGTATTACGTGAGCACTAACGCCAATTTCACAAGCCGCTCTTACTATCCGAACGGCCACTTTCGCCACTCGCAAAGGGCCAATGTGATTTTTTGCGATGGCCACGTGGGCCTGGAGGCAATGATACCCGGTTCACTGGACAGAAGGTTGCCCAGCCAATATGTCGGTGGTTTGCGCAGCGAGATCCTGGCGGTGCCTTGAATCAAGCTTTCCCCGGCAGCCTGCCAATGGCGGTCAAGATGCCATGCAGCAGCGCGTGCGGATTCGGCGGACAGCCGGGAATGTAAACGTCCACGGGGATGACTTTGTCCACACCGCCGAGGCTGGCATAATTGGCACCGAAGATGCCGCCGCTGCAGCCGCAGGCGCCGACGGCGACGACGAGCCGCGGCGCGGGTGTCGCGTCGTAGGTTTTGCGGAGGGCGAGCTCCATGTTGCGCGAAACGGGGCCGGTGACGAGCAGCATATCGGCGTGGCGCGGTGAAGCGACGAAGTGGATGCCAAAGCGCTCAATGTCGTACACCGGACTGTTCAGCCCGACGATTTCAACCTCGCAACCGTTACAGGAGCCGGCGTCAACTTCGCGAATGTGCAACGAGCGTCCCAGCACTTTATCAAGGCGCTCTTTCAATTTCGTGCCGAGCGCGTCGAGGGATGAAACTTGCGAGTCGAGCGTGGAGCGGGGAGGGGCAAGCAACTTCCGGTGCGTTCCGTCGGGGCCAAGTTCGTACTTGGCCGTGACCTTCAAATCCTCCCTGCGCATCGCCGTAAGTTCACAAGCGTGCGTCATTCGAACGGATGCATCCGCTTCGGCGCATAAGCCGCAGAAGGTGCACTTGCCGAGGTCCAGCCTGACGGTACGGATGCCGCCGCGATCAACACAAGCCAGGGCGCCGGTTGGGCAGGCCGCGACAGCCGGCCGAGCGTCTTTCCAATTGGCGAAATCAATTTCGGGGCGACCGCGTCCGACGCAACGGGCGAGTCCCGGTGTTGCGGTCGGGCCCGCCTCAGTCACGATGCCGGCGGCCAAACTTTTTCGTAAGATGTCGAACATGAGTGAGCTGTGATTAGTGCCTGGTCATCGGTCGGTTCCGGAATACGAAAGGTTGAAGCTTTTGTTAATGACCGGAAAGTCGGGGATAATGTTACCCAGAATGGCTTCGCTCATGGCGGGCCAATTCTGCAGGGACGGATCCTTAACCTTGCAGCGGGCGAGGCGATTGTTTTCAGCCGCGCGGATCCAATGGAAGATCTCTCCGCGCCAGCCTTCCACGTAGCCAAGCGCGACGGTGCCAGGCGCCAGCGCGGGCACTTTCACTCGGATGGGGCCCTCGGGGAATTTGTCAACGAGCTGGCCGATGATAGCGAGCGCTTCGCGCACCTCGTCAATGCGGACCTGCATCCGGCGGAGTACGTCGCCTTCACGATAGCCCGGCACGTTAAATTTAACCTGGTCGTAGGCCGCATGAGGAAAATCGCGGCGCAGATCGTGGTCACAGCCGGAGGCGCGCCCGGCGATGCCGGTCACACCGAGGTCGCAGGCGATCCCGGGCTTAAGGATGCCCGTGGTTTCGAGCCGGTCACGAGTCGAAGAGGACTCTTGAACCATTTCGACCAGGGAATCGAACTGCGGCCGCAATTCGCTCAAAAACCGGGAGAGTAGGTTGATTTGGCCGGCATCCCAATTGAAGCGGACCCCGCCCAAGGCAGCCATGCCCCGCAAAAGACGGTTGCCGGTGAGCTGCTCATTCAACCGCAGGACCTGTTCCTTGAGCCGCATGGCATGGGCGTTGGCCACCACGAAGGCCACATCAGTCGCAATCGCGCCGATATCCGCGATGTGATTATAGAGCCGCTCCAGTTCGAGACAGACGGTGCGGACGGCGCGGGCACGAGGCGGAACTTCGACGCTGGCAGCTCGTTCGACAGCGTGGCAGAAGGCGGTGGCATGGGCGAAACTGGAGTCGCCGGAAATGCTTTCGGCCAAACAAACGCCGTGGGTTACCGGGATATTCTCGAACAGTTTCTCAGTGCCTTTGTGCGTGTAGAAGAGGCGGATCTGCAGGTAAAGCACCGGCTCGCCGGCCACGCTGAAAAGGAAATGCCCAGGTTCGATGATGCCGGCATGGACCGGGCCGACGGGGACCTGGAACACGCCCTCGCCTTCGACCTTGCGGAACTTGTGCCGCTCGCCCTTGAACGGCGGGAACACGGTCTTCAAATCGAAGTCTTTCCGCAACGGGTACACTTCCGGCCAATCATCGTGGAGGGCGCAGCGGCGCGGATTGGGATGGCCCTCAAGCCTTAAGCCAAAAAGGTCCTGGATTTCGCGCTCTTGCCAGTTTACGGCCGGCAGAGCATTGGTAAGGGAAGTGAACCAGGGTTGCTCCGGCGGGACCGGGACACGCAGGATGAAAAAGCCATGAGCCGCGTCGAGCGCCAGCACGTAATAAAGATGGAAGACACCGTCGGGCTTGCGGGCATCGTCGGCAAACAAACTGACAAGCCGCGCGTTCCACTTCCGGCAAAGCTGGGCGCAAAAGCCGGGCACCAATTCCATCGCGGTGTGAAAGTAGATTTCGTCTGGCCGCACGGGGAAAACGCCTTCAATGCGCCGGCCGAAACGGTCGGTCAGATCCGCGACGATAGGCTGCAGGCCGGGCAGGATGTTCACGACGCGCCTCCGAGGATGTGGACGGATTGTTTCACGAGTTCAAACAGGGGAGCCGGCAGCCAGAGACTAAAGGTGACAACCACGGCGGACACCAAAGCCATTGCGCCGAATTTCCAGGGACATTCCGCCGCGCGAGGAACGGCCTCCTGGGCGGCGCCGAGGTTCATTTTGGACATATGGAGTAGAAAGCCGACGAAGATCGTCACAACGCCGAGGACAAACAGGGCAGCAGTCCAACTGCGGCCGTCCGCAAGCGCGGCGCTCAGGGTGATGAATTCGCTTTGGAAGAGACTGAAGGGGGGAGTGCCGGTAACGGCAAAGGCACCGAGCAGGAACAGGGTGCCCGTCCAAGGCAGCGTGTGGATGACGCCGCGCACCTTGCGGAAGTAGGGGGAGCTGAACTGCTGTTGGACATTGCCGGCGCAGAAAAAGAGCAGCGGTTTGGTCACGGCGTGGAAAAGCATGTGCAAGACCGCGCCGAGAAAGCCGAGCCGGCCGCCAAAGCCGAGAGCGGCGACCATGATCCCGGCGTGGTCGATGCTGGAATAGGCGAGCAGGCGGCGAAAATTTCGTTGCACGAGCACAAAGGGCGCAGCCAGCAGTATGGAGAAGAGGCCAAAACCGACCAGCATCCGGCTGGGGAATTCATGGCCGAGGCATTTTTCCGCAAGCACGTCGAAGCGCATGATGCTGTAGATCGCGCAATTGATGAAGCCGGCGCCGAGCAGGGCCGCCGCCGGCACGGGCGCTTCAGAATAGGCATCGGGTTTCCAGGTGTGCATGGGGGCCAGGCCGGCCTTGGTGCCATAGCCGAGAACCACCATTACGAAAGCCAGGCGCATGGCAGTGGGATTGAACTTATCGGCGATCCCCACGAGCACGGACCAGTTCATGCCATGGTGGGTGTCCGCGCCGAGGACGCCCACGGCGGAGGAGTAAGTGATGACCGTCCCGAACAAGGCCAGCGATATGCCGACGCTGCCGATGATGATGTATTTCCAGCCGGCTTCGAACGAGGTTTTGTGGTTATAAAAAGTCACCAGCAAGACGGAGGCGAGCGTGGTGCTCTCGATGGCGACCCACATGACGCCGAGGTTGTCGGCGAGAGGGGCCAGCAGCATGGCGCACACGAACAGCGGTGCCAGCACGTAGTAATGCCGCAATTGTGCCTCGGTGATCCGGCCTTCCTGCAAGTCGCGCCGGAAATAGCCGACCGCATAAATCGCGCAGGCCAGCGCCACAAAGGCGGTCAGGCCCACAACCAGCGCGCTCAAAGCGTCCGCTTGCAGCCAGCCGTTCAGCGCCAAAACCCGGCCCGGGCCTCCCGGGCGGGCGACATCCTGCCCGAGAAGAACCGCCAGGCCGGCCACGATAACGAAGGCGGCCAAATTCAATCGCTCCCACCAAACACGCGGGCGAATCACCAGGCACAGGAGACCTGCAAGAAGAGGGACCGCCAATAAGAGCACTAACACCATGCGACGCTCCTTTCGGTTGCGAGCAAGGGTTCCTCGAGCATGACTTGGAATTGGAGGATGCTCACTGCCGGCCTCCGATAATCCCCGCGGCGCGCTGCATCACCTCGAGCAGGGGGGCCGGCAGCCACAGGCTGAAGATCAGCAACACCGCCAGCATAAACCCCATCGCCGGGACGCCGCCCCGCACGGCGGCATTGGTGCTCCGCTTGATTTTTGGAGTGCCCAACAGAATGCGAACCAACTGGTAGAGAATGCCGCAAAACGCAGCGAGCAACGCCACCAGCACCACCAGGCTCACTACGGTATGGCCCGCAGCAAAACCGCCGTTCAGAACGGTCATTTCGCTGAAGAATAACCCGAAAGGGGGCAACCCCGTCGCGGCCACCGCAGCCAACCCCATGCAAACCACCGTCATGGGCAACATCGTCGCCATGCCGGGGCCAATCAGGCGCATCTGCAACGTATGACAGGTCTGGTGGATGTTTCCCGCGGCAAAAAATAGCACCGGTTTTGTCAGCGCGTGATAGCCCATGTGCAGGAGAGCACCGAAAATTGTCAGGGGCGAATTGAGGCCGATCCCGGCGCAAATGAGGCCCACATGCTCCAGGCTCGAATAGGCGAGCATCCGTTTCAGGTTGGTTTGAACCAGGATGAATGGCGCGGCGAGGCACATCGACCCCAGCCCGAATACGAGCAGCATGGTCCGGCTGAATGAAGTGCCGAGGCAGGCGGCGGTAAGGATATGGAAGCGCAGCAACGCATAGAGAGCGACCTTCAGCGACACGCCGGAAAGCATGGCGCTGGTGGGGGTGGGCGCTTCGCTGTGGGCGTCGGGCAACCAGGTGTGCATGGGGGCCAGGCCGGCTTTCGTGCCATACCCGACCAGCACAAAGACGAAAGCCAGCTTGATCATCCGGTGGTCGAGCTGCCCGGCCACTGAAATGAGGTGAGCCCAACTAAAGCTGGGCAGAGTAGTTGAGGTTTTGCCAATTGCGGCCGCATAGGTCAGCACGGTGCCGAACAGCGCCAGGGCCAGGCCGAGGCTGCCCAGGATAATGTATTTCCAGGCCGCTTCGAGGGAGGTGCTGCGGTTGTAAAGCGCCACGAGCAGGACGGAGGAAAGCGCGGTCGCTTCCAGGGCGAACCACATCACGCCCAGGTTATCAGCCAGCACCACCAGGAACATGCCGGCCGAGAACAACGGGGTGAGCACGAAAAATTCCTTTACCTGGCCGGGTTTCAGAGCGCCGTCAGCCAGGTCGCGGCGAAAATAATTTCCGGCGTAGAGGGAAGTCCCGAGCGAAACAACCGAGATGAGCAGCACCATCCACGCGCTGAGGGCATCAGCGCGGAAGAAGTCCCCGCATTCAGTGACGACATGGTCGGGGCGGGCAAGGACTTCATGGAGCAACTGGACGCCCAGGACGACCGTGCCGCCAAAGGCCAATACATTGGCCAGCTCCATCACGCGGCGCGACCGCGCCAGCAGGCAAAGAAGGCCGGCCACGGCAGGCACGAGAAGGATGGGAACGAGGAGGGTCATCCTTTGAGCTGGCTGAGCTTGTTCACGTCCATGGAGGCAAACGTCTCGCGAATGCGATAAACCAGAATGCCAAGGACCATCACCGCCACCATCACATCGAAGAAGATGCCGAGCTCGACCACGAGCGGCATGCCGTAGGTTGTGAGGGCGACGGCGGCGAGCATGACGCCGTTTTCGACCGTCAACAGCGCCAGCACCTGGGTGATGGCTTTGCGGCGGTTGAACATAAGGAAGAAGCCGGTCAACAAAAGCGTGATGGCGATGCCGAGCGTATTATTGCCGAGCCGCTCGAGCGAGGTGAACGGGCGGGCGACGATGTACCCCAACAGCGTGAACGCACCACAGAGCACCATCGAAGCGGTCGAGTTAAACAACGGCTCAATCTCCTGGTGGATCTGCATCCGGCGCACCTGGCGGTTAAGCAGCCAGGGCAGGAAGAACACCTTGCCAACAATCGTCAAGCCGGCGACCCAGTACACATGGGGAGCGTTGTGGAAGAAAGCGATGATGGCGGCAATGGCGGCCAGCATCAGGGATTGCAACGCAAAGAGGCGAATATTGGTGAGCAGCATGCCCTGCACAACCATGAGCATCTGAATGACAAGCATTCCGGCGGCGAGCAGGGTAATCCACTGCGCGGCAAGTTCGGAGTGGGGAAAGTTCATGCTATTGGAACAGGAAGGTTGAGAGCAAAGCCATGGCGGCCAGAACGAACGCGGCGCTCAGCAGGTCCGGCACGCGGAACAAGCGCAGCTTGGCATTGGTCGTTTCCACGAGAACAATGGCCCCGGCGAGGGCGAGGAGCTTGGCCATGAACCAAAGGAACGACAGGCCCAGCGCGGCCGGCGTCAACTCGGCAGCCATGCCGACCGGGAAGAAGATGTTCACCAGCAGGGCCATGAGCACCAGTTGCTTGACCGACGCGCTCCACTCGATCAACGCCAGGTACCGGCCGGAGTATTCGAGAATCATCGCCTCGTGAATCATGGTCAGCTCAAGGTGAGTGGCGGGATTATCGACGGGGATGCGGCCGGTCTCGGCGAGCAGCACGATGAACAAGGCGGCGAACGCAAGGACATGGGCCGGATTGAGCAGCTTCCAGGTCGGGCCCTGGGCCGCCAGCAACATCTGGCTGAGATTGGTGGATTTGTCCGCCGTGATGGCCACGGTAAAGACCGCGAGCATAAGCGCAGGTTCGGCGATGGCGGCGATCGTCATTTCGCGGCTGCTGCCCATGCCGCCAAACGTGCTGGCAACGTCCAATCCCCCCAACGCGAGGAAAAACCGGCCCAGCGCCAGCAAGCCGACAAACGCCAGCGCGCCGCCAAACAGGCTCAGCGGCGCGGAGACGCTAATCAACGGCATCATTAAACCGGCAAGCAGCGTCGAAATGAGAAGCACATAAGGCGTGGCCCGAAAAATCCACGAGGCGTGTTCGGAGATGACCATGTCCTTGCGCAGGAACTTCACGAGGTCGAAATAGGGCTGCCACACCGGCGGACCGCAGCGGTTTTGCAGCTTCGCCTTCCAGTTTCTAATGCAGCCACTGATCAGAGGGGCTAAAGCCAGCAGCAGCAGCGTCTGAAGGATAATGGCGAGGACGCGATTCATAACGCAAAGATCAGGAGCAGGAGCAGGGTTATGAAGATATATATGAGATATGCCTGAATGCTCCCCGCCTGGAGTGCTCTCATGCGGCGCGAAAGCCGCAGAATCGTCCGGTTCAACGGCCGGTAGAGGCGTGTGACGAAGGCTTCCTCGATATGGCTTTCGAAGCGAAGCGTCTTGGCGAAATAAGGAGAGTAGTCATACTCGCGCTGCACCTCGCGATGCGGCCGGAACAGCGCCTTGAAAATCATCCGTATCGGTTTTGAAAAACCGGTGGCCGTGTATTCCATTTGCGGCGTCAATCCCCTCAGGCCGCAATCCCAGGTCGGCCCGATGCGGACTTGAGCCCGCCGGCCGAAGAACAGCCACAACACGAGCGGCACCGGGAGCAAACAGACGGCCATGAGAGCGATGCCAAGCGTTGAGACCGTGCCGCCGAGCGCCTGGGTGTTGCCCAGAGCCAATCTGTTGGCCAGGCTGAGCTGCGTGCCAATCTGCTGACCGGTCAGTTGCTGCGTAACGGGATCAAGCAACTTCAGAAACAGGGTCGGGAAGAGTCCGAGAAAAACGCAAGCCGCCGTGAGCAACCCCATCCCGAGGAGCATGGTCGGCGAAGCCTCGTGAGCATGGGCGGCCTCCTCGCTGCGTGGTTGGGCCAGGAAGGTGATCCCGAAAGCCTTCACAAAGCATGCGGCGGCCAGCGCTCCCGTCAGCGCCAGCATCGCGCCGCTCAGGGGAAACATCAGCCGCACCAGGCTTCCGGTCGTGCCGAACCCCTGCAACAGGGACTGGTAGGTAAGCCATTCACTCACGAACCCGTTTAAGGGCGGCAGGGCGGAAATCGACACTGCGCCGATCAAAAAACAGAACGCGGTCGCCGGCATCCGTTTGATCAACCCGCCCATCTCTTCCATGTTCCGGGTGCCGGTGGCATGCAAAACAGCGCCCGCGCCGAGGAATAACAGGGATTTGAAAACCGCGTGGTTGATCGTGTGATACAACCCGGCGATGAGCGCCAGCGTCGCAAGGACGGGATGATTCGTGTGCAGAAACATCAGCGATGCGCCCAGACCCATCAGGATGATTCCAATGTTCTCGATGCTATGATAGGCCAGCAGCCGCTTGAGGTCGTGCTCCATCAGCGCGTAAAGGACCCCCAGTAATGCCGAAACCGTTCCGACCGTCAGCACCGTCACGCCCCACCAATTCGGCGGCGTGCCCATGAAGTCAAAGAGCACCCGGGTAAGCCCATAGATGCCGGTTTTGATCAGGACGCCGGACAACAGGGCGGAGACGTTGCTGGGCGCGACCGGGTGCGCTTCCGGAAGCCAGATGTGCAGCGGGACGATCCCGGCCTTCACGCCGAAGCCAAACAGAAACAGCAGAAAGGCGGCGTCGCGGCGGGCCGGGGAAAGTTTTTCACCCAGGGCGCGGAACCCTTCGAAGCTGTAATCGCCGGAAACCTGGAAGAGCAGCAGGAAGCCCAGGATCAGGCAGCCGGTGCCGATGTGAGACATGATGAAGTAAAGCACGCCAGCCTTGCGGGTTTCGGCTTTCTCATGCTCGAAGCTGATCAGGCAATAGGCCGTCAGGGCCATGATTTCCCAGGCAATCAGGAAGAAAAACGCATTCGCTGCGGTGAATACCAGCGTGGTCGCCAGCAACAACGCATTGTAGAACGCGCCGAGAACAGCAACGTTCTTGCGGCCGTAGAAGCCGCGCACATAACCGAAGGAATAAACCGACAGGGCCAGCGCCAGAAGGGAGACAATCAGCACGAAGAAAGCGCTCAAGGGGTCGAGCTTCAGGGTGAGACTTACGTAGGGAATGGACGAAGGCCATAGCTCAAACGCCACCGCCTCGCGGGCTGACCCGGAAATGAGGGCAAACAGCGCGGAGCCGATGCCGGACAAAGCGGCCAGGCTCGCGCTGGCAAAACCAACCAGATTAGCCGCCCTTTCGTGCCGCAAGGAGAGAAGGCTTCCAACGATGCCAGCGCCATAAGCGCAAAAGGCAATCTTCAGAAACAATTCGGGAGAAAACACGTCCATTCGGTTTAGTTACTCATGCCTGGCGCAATTTGATTGTTTCGAGCACGGCCAGGATGGAGTTCGCGTCCGGGGCAGTGCGGAGTTCGCGCAACAGCCCGGGTTGATGACCCAGCCGGGCCAGGCTGGCGAGCAAATGCAAATAGCCGGTGGCATCCGTGGCGGGAACCGCCAGGAGAAAGACGAGTTGCACCGGCGATGAACCGCGACTGCCCCAGGTCACGGGCTCCGGACAGCGTCCAAACGCGAATTGCACCTGCTTCACTCCGCTAACGCGCGCATGGGGAAAAGCGATGCCGCATTCCAGCGCGGAGTTGTCGAGCAGCTCGTGGTTGAGCGCAGCCTGGTAGAATGGCAGCACATCCGGCAGGCTGCCTTGTCGCTGCAGGACCTGGCTCAATTCGCTGATGATCCCCGCCGTATCCCGCTCATGCAGCTGGGGCACTATCAACGCCGGCTGGGTATAACCAGCCAGCGTCACCGCAGGCAAAACATTGATGGCCAGCTCGGGCGGCATATGAAAAGTTAATTCAAGGCAAAGGCGCGTCTGGCATAAACCGCCGACCGCGCCAGGGCGTCAGAGCACAAGAGCCAGCGACTTGCCTTTGCGGGGTTTGGCGGCAGCCTTTGTTGCGCGTTTGGCCGCGGGCGCCGGTTCAACAATAAAAACACTTTCTGATTGGTCGGGCACATGCAGGTACCGACCGCAATTCTCGCAGAGCTGGATGTCGTCTCCGCGCATGATCGCAGTGATCGCGCCGATGGGAATTTGCATGTGGCAACCGGTGCAAACCTGGTTGCGAATGATGGCGACACCTTTTTTGCCACGAACACGGAGACGGTCATAGTGTGCGAGGATGGGCTGGGGGATAAGGCCGCGCAATTTGGCGACCTGCGTTTCGATGCTCTTGCCGGCGACGTCGCCGAACTCGAGTGTCTGAAGCTGCAACAGATTCTGCAAAACGGCGTTCATGGGGAGAAAGATATGCTAATTGCATACCAAAGAGAATCTGAAATATATAACCAATTGGAAACTAACCAGATAGAATTTTTATCGCTGCTGTTTGGTGAGATTCGGCAACAATGTCGCAGCAACGGATGTGCAATTTCTGCACCGCCCAAGTTAACTCACGTGCAGGCTGAAATTGTAATGCAATGACAAAAAGCCGGCGCCGCCCTTCCTCCGAAACGGCACCGGTTCGCGTGCTACGATCACGCCTTATTACGGCATGAGGTTACCATTCCCCAAAAATTACTTCTGCTTGCGCAAGTTGCGTCTTACGAACTTGGGGGCGGCAGCGGGAGCGGTGGCGGTGGCTTGGGACTGAGGCTGGACGGCCGGGGTTGCTGTCACTTGTGGCTTCGGCGCGGCGGCACAAGCACAAGGAGTTGAGGCGGCTGGTGTGGCAGTAGTGTTTGTTTCGTTCATAATATTTTCGTTTCGTTTTCGTTAAATGATTGCTCATTAAAAACAATCGGTTTACCCCCAAGGCATAGGGCATGCCATTAAGACTTCTGGAATCGCAACAGGTTTATTATTAACGGTTTTTTCCGAAATAACCCGGGCATCAGATATTGGCGTCAACGCGAACATTTTGGCAACTGAGCAATTCCTGCACGATTTCGTTGTTGGCATGTGCAACGCAGTCGAGGTGGGGACGGGCCGGTGAAAAGCGAGACTCGATTTTCACCGGGAATTGGGGGGAGAATAGTTCGCTCTCCGCCACCACACCAAAGGAGGCTGCTATCAGCTTTGCGCTTTGGGTTTGGGTTCCAGCTCTTCCTCGCCTCCATCGAGCAACCTGTATTGCTTCAGTTTGTACTGCAACGCACGCCGGCTGATGCCCAGCGATTTGGCAGCCTCCTCGCGATTGCTGGTAACGTGGGTCAAAGTCTGGCGGATCAGCATTTTCTCCACCTCGGCCAGCGGTATGCCAGGCCGCACGGTAAAAGTTGTCGTCTTGCGATCGTACTCGCGCAAAAAGTCGGGCAGATACTTTACTTCCACTGACGCGTCGGGACAGGTGATTACGAGCCGTTCGACGGCATTGCGAAGTTGGCGCACATTGCCCGGCCAGGGAAACCGCTGGCAGAGCTGGAGCGCTTCCGGCGACATGTGCTTGCGGCGGCGTTTGTGTTTGGCAATAAAACTCTCGAAGAATCGCTCGATCAGGAGCGGGATATCCTCAGGGCGATCCCTCAGCGGCGGCATCAGGATGGGGACAATCTGCAGCCGGTAGAAGAGGTCTTCACGGAATTTTCCCTGCGCCACAGCTTCCTGGAGCTTTTTGTTCGTGGCGGTGATGACGCGCACATTGACGCGGATCAACTCGGAGCCCCCGACCATGCGGAACGCACTGTCCTCGATCACGCGCAGCAAATCCCCCTGCCCTTTCGGAGAGAGGTCGCCAATTTCATCGAGAAACAACGTGCCGCCATCGGCAAGCTGAAAGCGTCCGGGCTTGTGCGCCACAGCGCCGGTAAACGCGCCCTTGACGTGGCCGAATAGTTCAGCTTCCAGCAACTGCTCAGCCAGGGCGGCGCAATTCACGGAGATGAACGGGCGGTCACGCCGGGAACTCTGTAAGTGGATGGAGCGCGCGACGATTTCCTTGCCCGTGCCGCTTTCGCCTTCGATCAAGACCGTAACGTCGCTTTTGGCAACTTCTTCGATAAGTCTCACGACCGAGCGCATGCTTTCGCTCTCGCCCACCAGCAAGCCGGGCTCCGAACTGGTTTGGAGGCGCAGGCGCAATTCACTGTTCTCGGCCACGACGGCTTGCAGCTCGAGCGCCTTTTGAACCAGCACCCGAAGCCGTTTCATGTCGATCGGTTTCGGGAGGTAATCGTAAGCGCCCTGCTTCATGGCATCCACGGCGCTTTCCACAGTCCCGAAGGCCGTCATCAGAATGAACACCGTGTCAGAGCTGCGCGCGCGCACGTGAGTGAGCAGGTCCAATCCGCTCAACCCCGGCATCTTGATATCTGAAATAATGAGGTTATAGAGGTGCTCATCGGCGAGTTTCAGCGCGGCCAGAGGGTCGGTGGAGGCATCCACCTTATAGCCTTCGCGGCGCAAGGCCTCCTGGATGCCGGCACAGAGGCCCTGTTCGTCATCCACAACCAGGATTTTTACTTTCGATTTGTCCACTTAAGTTTTCTTTTGTTTTGCGGAAGCTGAAGCCAGCCCCCGGACGCCATTCCGGCCACGATTTCGCGATTTACTGCTTCGAACCAACTTCCACGGATTTCGACCGTTTGAGCGGCAACAGCATGATGAACATCGCGCCGCCACCCGGAGCGTTTTCGGCGCGCAGACTGCCTCCGTGGGCAGTCACAATCTGCTGCGCGATCCATAGCCCAAGCCCGCTTCCTTCGGCTTTCGTCGTGAAATACGGATCAAAGATGGAGGCCAGTCGTTCGGGTGGAATGCCCTGGCCGCTATCGCGAACTGTGAGCGAAACTGCGTCCCCGGGCGTGGCCGCTGCGCGCACTTCGATCCGGCCATTTCGTTCCACAGCCTGCATGGCATTAATTACCAGATTCAGCAAAGCCTGGGTTAGACGGATGGGATCGGCCATTACTTTCGGCAGGGAGTCCTCGACATCGGCGGAAACCTCGATATTGCGTGACGCGGCTTCGGGCCGCATTAACTCGCAGACATGGGTAACGAGGTTAAGAGTGTCAACTGGTTCCAAATCCAGAGCCGATGGGCCTGCCAGGCGAAGGAACCGTTCCACGATGCCCTTGAGACGGTGCAATTCGCCGTGGATGATTTCCAGCCGCGGGGTCAAATGCTCTCGCAGTTGGGGCGTAAGTTCTGTGAGGTCTTCCTCGAGCAATTGCACGTGGATGTCGAGCGAACTGAGCGGGTTACGGATTTCGTGAGCCAGCCGCCCCAGCAGGCGGGCTAGCAAATCTCTCTTTTCCGCCGCAGCCAATTGCGTGGCATCCTGTCCGAGCGCCTTTGCCAAAATACTTTCCACTGGCAGCAGCATAGCGGACGGCGGAGCCTTCGTCCAGAAGGCGCCCGGAACAGCCGGAAATTATTCCTTCTTGGCCGCCTTAACCTCGATGTGCAGCTCGCGCAATTGCCGCGCGGACGCCTGGGAGGGCGATTCCGTCATGAGGCAGGTGCCCTTGGCCGTTTTGGGGAACGCAATCACATCCCGTATGCAGGGAGTGCCGCACAGGATGGCGAGCAGGCGGTCGAAGCCCAGGGCGATCCCGCCGTGAGGAGGGGCGCCGAACTTGAAGGCTTCGAGCAAATAACCAAACCGCAATTGGGTTTCCGCAGGTGAGATCTGGAGCACCTCCTCGAACACCGTCTTCTGTAATTCCGGCTGATGAATCCGGATCGAGCCGCCGCCCAATTCCACACCGTTGACCACGATGTCATAATGCTGGCCGCGAACCTTTTTGGGGTCGGTTTTGAGGAAGGAAACATCCTCGGCAACCGGGGCGGTGAAGGGATGATGGCTGGAATACCAGCGGTTCTGTTCCTTGTCGAAGCTGAGCAGCGGGAAATCGACGACCCAGAGGAAGTCAAAGCGGTCGGCGGGAATATTGAGCTTCCCAAGCTCGGTCAGCACTTCCGCACAGTGGAGGCGGACTTTGCCGAGAATCTCGCATGCGGTCAGCCACTGCTCGGCGGCGAACAGAATCAAG
>CAIQQM010000222.1 GCA_903873945.1 uncultured Verrucomicrobiota bacterium | reverse complement strand
TGGAGGAGTCGCATCAAAAACTGGCGGTTGAGGCATTTGTCCCGCAGGTGATCGGCTCTGGTTCTCCAGCGGCTCCGGGATGCCAAGCGGGAGGCCGTTCCCGCCATTGTGTTCATCGAAAGCCCTCTTTTCCTCTCCTCAAGTCTCCCCGGGTGTTTTTTCATTTGAACATTTGAGCCAATTCGCGCGTTTTTCCTGTCGCGCGTTTTCCCTTGCATCCTCCCCGTATTTGCCTCACGTTTCAAACCTCACTGAAAAGACCCTATCGTCCAGTGGCCTAGGACACCGCCCTTTCACGGCGGTAACACGGGTTCGAATCCCGTTAGGGTCGCCACTTCTTTTCCCCTCTAGAAGTGCTTAAATAAAGGCTCTCCGGGCTTTTCGTGCCTTTTAGCGTCCAAACGCATGAATGCGAATAAAAGCGCAAAAAACGCCATAAATGCCGATGTTTTTGGCAGCAGATTGGCAGCGGATTTCACCTTGAAGACCCAGTTTTCCCCGAACTTCAACCGAACAGCTAAAGAAAAGATGGCCCAACCGCCGTTGCCGACAATCCAAGCCACCTTTTCCTCCGGTTCTCTCCGGCTACTTCTCATTCTTGATGATCTCCTGCAGGACACTGGCGGCAGCCAGCAAGGCAAGAGCTACGATTTGCGTAGGGTTCACGGTAATCACCTCCTCTCAGGTCAGTTGACGGTTGTGGCGGCAGGACAATGAGCTGCATCCCGCCTTTGGGATGCGCAAAACATCCGGCTCAATGGATTATACCAAGATTTGACCCTTCCATAGCCGACAGGACACCTCTCGCCCCCATCTGCCCACCCCCGGCGCGTATTACCTTTCGATTTTAGGTATAATCTGAGGGCCGAAATAGGAATCCGGTGAATTGGCCGGTTTGAAAACCGGATTCTTCCGGGGGCGTTTTCTTCAATAGCTTCCCACAGAAATCTTCTTCCTGCTTTTTGTTCTTCGTCTTGTTCGAGGGGTTGCAGGGGAGGTGATTTTTCTTCTTTTTCGCAACCTTTTTTTGCGGCTGAGGCGGCTCATTGTGAGCGCGCCGATGAAAGCCAAGACGACATCCAAGTGCCTGAAATGCAGCGAGCAATACGTGCCTGATCACCGAAATCGCAGGACGCAATGCTATTGTGCGAAAGCGGAATGCCGGAAGGAGTCGAAAGCCGAGAGCCAGAAGCGATGGTTGGGGAAGGCGGAGAACCAAAACTACTTCCGAGGGACGGGAAATACGGATCGGACGCGGCAGTGGCGGAAGGCAAATCACGGGTATCGGCGCAAAAAGAAGTCTGCCGGGAAAAGTGTGCAACAAGATTTCTTCGACACTCAAGAGGTTGGCGCAGTTGATGTTGTAGGTTTGGGGCGCGAAGATGCGCAACAAGATCTCTACACCATGCAACCCGCTCTATTGGTGGGGATTATAGCGATCATGACCGGTCATGTGCAACAAGAGGACATCGCAGCCAGCGTCCGTTCGTTTTTGGCTCGGGGAGCGGACATCCTGCGCATGGGGCCAGGGAGTCCACAAATCCCGATACATGAAAACCAAACCTATCCTGTGCCCGCAGCGACTGCGGCACGTACCGCGCCAATTTAGCTGGATTGACCAACGGCTGGTTCGAGACCGCCATATCAAGGGGCGAACGCCGCAGTCGCTGGCACTTTATCTCTTTTTGTGCACGGTGGCCGATGCGCAGGGGATGAGCTACTACTCGGACACGACGGCGGGAGGAACGCTGGGCTTTGGCTCCGTGGAGCTGCGGGCGGCGCGCTCGGAGCTGGTCGCGTCGCGGCTCATTGCCTACGACTCGCCGTTTTACCAGGTTTTGAGCTTGGACCCCGTGGTGGCAGCGACGACGCGCCCGCCTGAGCCGCGCGAGGGCGAGGAGCGATCTATTGGCGAAATCCTGCGTTCGATGATGGAGGCGAAATGATCACCTACGAGACTTACTGCAAGATCCGTGAGTACCACCAGAAGCGAGGGCTCAACTTCAAGCAAATCGCAGAGGAGCTGGGCATCGACGAGGAAACGGCGGCGAAATATGCGAAGGCGGCGGTGTTCCTGCAACGGGCCGCCACGACGCACGCGAAGCGGGCAAGCAAGCTCGACGCCTTCAAGCCGATGATCACCCGGTTGCTCGAACGGCATCCCTACAGCGCCATGCAAATCTTCCAGCGCCTGTGTGCGGAGGGTTACACGGGCGGGGTGAGCATCGTGAAGGACTACGTGCGGGGAGTGCGTCCGGTGCGCCATCCCGCGTTCCTGAGTCTGGCCTTTGCGCCCGGGGAAGCGGCACAGGTGGACTGGGGCTGCGCGGGCACGATTACGATGGGCAACACTCGACGGCGGCTTTCCTTTTTCGTCATGGTGCTTTGCCACTCGCGCATGGCCTACGTCGAGTTCACCTGCGGAGAATGCCTGGAGCACTTCCTGGCCTGCCACCAGAATGCGTTCGAGTTTTTTGGCGGGACGCCCGCCACCGTG
>CAIQQM010000221.1 GCA_903873945.1 uncultured Verrucomicrobiota bacterium | reverse complement strand
TTTTTTGCAGACGCCGGCAAAAAGACGCTAAACGTGCTTCCTTGTCCCAGTTCGCTCTGCACTGCAACAGCCCCGTGATGCGCCTTGGCAATCCCCAGAACTACGGACAGTCCGAGGCCCCGACCGATAAACTTGCTGGAGAAAAACGGGTCGAAGAGATTTTCGATATCACTTTCCGCAATTCCGCTGCCCGTGTCCGTCACTTCCAGGCAACCATAGAGGCTGTCTTGCGGCTGCCAGTCTGTGGGGCTGTGTATGGAGGGAATATCCGCAGCAGAAACCGTTTTGACTCTCAGATGAATAACGCCCTGGCCGTCGCCGACGGCTTCCCAGGCATTCGTGACCAGGTTGGTCAGCATCTGCTGCATCTGGTTGACGTTCGCGGTGATAGTCGGCCCGCGGGAGGGCAAATCTGTTTCCAGAATTACGTTTTTGGGTATGGCGGCCTGGAGCAGGGGTAGGCCGAGGCGGCACACATCGCAAAGATCAAGCGGCTCAGGTTTATCGGAAGTATCACCCAGGTAGGTCATCGTTTGGTTGGTGATTGCCTCCGCTTCGCGGGCTGCCTGCATGGCGGCGGTCATGTTCTTGACCGAGCCTGAATCCTGTGGCAGTTGGCGTATGGCCAACTGCATGTTTCCGATGATCGCCTGGAGCGTGTTGTTGAAGTGGTGGACAATGGCCCCGGCCATGCGGCCCAGGCTTTCGGCCTTCTGGAGCTGCCGGTTTTGGGCCTCCAGTTTTGACTTTTCCTCTTCCGTCCGCTTTCGCTCGGTGATGTCGCTCAAAACCGTGCGGAATATCAGCGCGCCGTCGGCGTCTTGCGCAGCAGTGGCATCAAGATGCGCCCAGAATGCCGTCCCGTCTTTTTGCACCATCCGCAGTTCGTACGCCTGCGGCACTCCGGTTTCATAGAGCCGTTTGCGGTGCAGGTAGTAGATGTTCTGGTCCTCGTCGAGGATGAACCGGCTGATCATCCGCTCGACCAGCGCGCCCCGAGCCACGCCCAGCAGGGTAGCGGCGGTGAGGTTGGCCTCCAGGATCAGTCCCTGTTCACTGACGGTGCAATAACCCACCGGCGCCAGGTCATAGAGGTCGAAATAGCGTTCCCGTGCGGCGTCCAGTTCCAGCTGTGCCCGGCGCAATTCGTCATTCTGCATCTCAAGTTCGATCTGGTGCACGCGCAGTTCGAGGAGCGTCTGTTCGATGCCGGTATTTTCCGGCGGCTGGGTCGCTGTTTCCCGGGCCCTCTCTTCGGCTCGCCGCCGCAGTTCCGCGGCTTGTGCGGGTCTGTCATCCTTGCCAACCATAGTGCACCTCCCTCGTTCGATCAATCTTTAATCCTTGCGCCCGTTCCGTTCAGCCCTTCGCTCATTATTTGACTCCCTTGGGCGGCAGGCTGACGATGGTCAACCAGAAATCCTCAATGGCCTTTACCACGCGAATGAATTGATGCAGATCAATGGGTTTCGTGATGTAGCAGTTGGCGTGAAGGTTGTAACTCCTGAAAATGTCCTCTTCTGTCTGCGAGGACGTCAGGATCACCACCGGGATCCGCTTCAAGTCTTCGTCCGCTTTGATCTCGGCGAGAACCTCGCGACCGTCTTTCTTGGGCATGTTCAGGTCCAGCAAGATGAGGTCCGGACGCGGGGCTGCCGTATATTTACCGCTGCGACGCAGAAAAGCCATCGCCTCCTCACCGTCGCCGACCACACTCACCGTATTGCTTATCTTGCTGTCCTCCAG
>CAIQQM010000220.1 GCA_903873945.1 uncultured Verrucomicrobiota bacterium | reverse complement strand
TAGCTTAACTTCCTATTGGAACGAACGGAAAGCCCCTGAAACCGGGGTGGTCCCGATTTTGTCGGGCTACACGCTAGGATTTTGGCGGGGCCGCGAAGAGGGATGCCAAGCCCAGTTTTTGTAGCTGTTGGTTCATATTCTTGGGGATTTGCGTCATCAGCACGTGCTCAACGTGTTTGCCCATCCGCAAGGAGCCTAGGCGGATGGTCTGCAGGTGGCGCAAGATGCGCGGCACCTCTTGGGTCTCACCCTTGGCGCGCCATTCCCCGCCTAAACGCGCGCTTAACCAATAAGCCAAAAAGCACAAGCGGACATGGTTGACCACCCGATCGGGCCGGCGGTGATGCACGGGGCGCACTTCCAGGTAGCTCTTGAGCTCGCAGAAGGCTTCCTCCACGTCCAGCAACCCTTTGTAGTGAGCCAGGACCTGCTCCGTCGCGCAGCGCTCGATGGGTTCATTGGTGTGCAACAAATACCACCCGTCTTGCTGGGTTTCCTGGGCGATAAGCTCTTCCTTGCGTTCCCACCGCAACTGACCCCCGGCCTCAATCTGACAGGTAAAATACTTGTGGGCTTTGAGCCGTTGCAGGCTGCGGCCCACCTGGCTGGCAAGCTTTTGCGGATCAACTTGCTTGCGCGGGACCGCCGCCAGGCGCTTTAACTCCGCTTCGGCCTTGGCAAGCCGGCTTTGGCGGCGATCCTGATCCCGTTGTTGACGCCACTGACCACCGGCAATCACATACCGCTTGCCCTGGTGGCTGATCTCCAGCAGCCGCGGTTGGTCGCCCAATTCCAACTGCTTTTCCAGTGCCAGCTCGGCGACCAACGTTTGCAGCGTGGATGCTGAGAGCCGCGTCACATAGCCCAGTTTGGCTTCGGTCATGGCCTCCAGGTTGATCCGACTGCTCATGCCGCCATCAAAGACGAAGGTCGCTTCGGTGATCCCAAAGCGACGCCGCAGGGTATGCAAGAGCCCTTGGAGCGTCTGCGTGTCGTTACGGTTGCCCCGCAGGATCGAAACGTGCAGGGGCAGGCCCTCGGTGTCCGTCGCTACCGCCAGGATGATTTGGGGCCGATCGCTCCGATGATCCCGGCTGTGGCCATATCGGGCCAAGTGCTCCGGCCCCTTGCCTTCGAAATAAACGCTGGTCAGATCGTAGAGCACCAAACGGACTGCTTGGGGGAAGGCGCGCTGGTAGAGTTGCTTTTCCAGGCCCACCCAGTGGCCGGTGAGCTGATCCATCGCGGTATAAATATCGTCCTCATTAAACGACTCCTGGGCCGCCAACCCGCAGGCTTGGGCCAGCCAGGTGCCCTGCGCTTTCTGCGCCAAGGAGAGCTTGGCGCAGGGAAAGAGCAAGCGGCTATAAATGGTGGCTTGGAGCAATCCGCGTTGACGGGCTGAGCCAATGCCCGCAAAGAGTTCTCCCAGATGGAAGCGTGACCAGCCGTCATTAAGGACGGCCAATCCGCCGTAGTCCAGGGCCGCTTCCAGTTGAATCTGACCGGCAGGAAGGAAGACCTGTCCCTTCAGGGAAGCGGCGATGAGCTCGCGGGTGTCCGGCGGCAGGTCGGTGATGTTGCAGACCGTTCGAGACCGCGGTCCGGTTGGGAGGCGAAAGGACTCGCGCACCAGGTAAGAGACATAGGTCTTGCCGTTCTGCCGAGCGGATTTGGTGGCTTGCACGAACACGGGCTACATAGTAAATGCTGCATTCCATAATGGCAAGGAATCTTTCACATATAATCAATATATTACTTGCTACACATTATGGCAAAACCCCTGCATATATGATGGTTTGCCCCATTTCTCTAGGAAGTTAGGTTAACATCGGTTGCGGCTTTGCCTCGTTGGGTCTCTGCGGCTTAACAGGGCTCCCTTTAACGGCATGATTACGGCAAAGGCTCTAGCGCCGCCTGGACTGCCGGCGGTAAGATCTCCCCTACATCCCCCTCCATCCGCAGTGTGACCTCCGGCAACTCATCATGTTCGGTAGCGCCGCGATTGATGATCACGTACGCCGCGCCCCGACTCGCGACCAACAGCGGGATGTTCGCTGCCGGATACGGCAAGCACGACCCGGCGGGGAGGAACTCGGGCAACTCGCGCAACGGCGCGAGCCCCAAGACGCTGAAGGGCGAGTTTGGCAACCTGG
>CAIQQM010000219.1 GCA_903873945.1 uncultured Verrucomicrobiota bacterium | reverse complement strand
TCGCCCAGTCCATCCTCGCCAAAACCAATGTGACTTCGCAGGAAATCACCACGGCCGAGCGCCATCTGAAACACGTCCTCACGCTCGACCCCAAATCCCTCGACGCGGACGAGTTGCTCGGTCGGATCTATTTCCGAACTGGCCGGTGGGAATTGGCTGAAAAACACCTGCGCGTTGTGGTTTTGGTCAAGCCTGAAATATCCCTCCTGCTGGCCGCGGTGTTGAAGGCCCAAGGTGATTTCGTCGGTGCCCGCAGTTGGGCGGAGCGCGCCGCGAAGTTCCACCGGGAGAAGGTGGAAGCCGCCAAACTGGATGCCCCGGAAAACCGGTTGGCGTGGGCTGACGCCCTGGCGATGGTGGGGGATTACCCGGGAGCCTGTCTCATCTTGGAATCAGGATGGAAGCAATTTGGGAACGGAATCTACCAGTCTCCGATCGGAGAGGTTTGCTCATTGTGGGTCCAGAGGCTGGCCTTTCTGTCCCCCGCCGACCTCGCCTTACGGATTGCCATCATTCAGCAGGGCCTTGAGTACGCTCCGCAAAACGAAGGCTTGCTGAAACACCTGATTGCTCTCAGCCACCTGGAAGGGCCGCAGGCCGGCGCGGCCCGCGGCACCTTGAACAAGCTGTTGTCCGAGGGAAAGTCTACCTCCATCCTGCACTTCACTTTGGGCATTGACGCCTGGCAACGCCAACAGTCGGACGAGGCCAAAAAACACTTTGCCATTGCTTTCGATACCTCCCCCCAACTCCCTTTCGTAGCCAATAACATGGCCATGATTCTCGCCGTCGGAAATCCCCCGGACGCGCCTCGCGCCCTGGCCATCATCCAGCCCGTCGTGGAAAAATTTCCCGATAACGCCACTTTCCGCGACACGCGCGGACAGGTTCTCGTCCGGTTGGGCCGTTGGCAGGAAGCCGTCATCGACCTCGAGTTTGCCCTGCCACAGCTAAGCTCGCCCATCAGAACCCACGCCGCCCTCGCGGAAGCCTATCGCGGCTTGGGCTTGAAGAATTTGGCCGCTGAACACGAGCGCTTGGCCAAAGGATCGCCTGACGGCAAGGGCAAAGCGGTGCCGCGGCAGTAGTCGTGACTCAACGAACCTGGATTAGAGCATATTAAATGAAACTGTAGCCACACGAGGCGAACCAGTTCATGGCGTCCTGGGCGGTGACGCAGGCCAGGGCGGCGGCGATGGCCGTCTGCAATTCCGCTCCGGTGCGCGCCTCCGCACTCCGCAGGAACTGCTTCACCTTGCTCCACATCTTCTCAATTGGATTCAAGTCCGGCGAATAGGCCGGCAGGAACCGGACGGCTGCCCCGGCCTGTTCAATCAATCGTAAAGTGGGGTCATGTTTGTGGGGCGAGAGGTTGTCCATCACCACCAGGTCGCCCGGACGCAGCGTCGGACACAGCACTTCCCGCACATAGCTCTGGAACACTTCCGTGTCCGTAGCCCCCTCAATCGTCATGCAGGCGGTGGAGCCATCCAGCCGGATGGAAGACAGCATCGTGGTGGTTTGCCAGTGGCCGCAGGGCTGGCTGGCGTGGACGCGCTCGCCGCGTTGGGCCCGGCCGCAGCGACGGGTCATGTTGGTTTTCGCGCCTGATTCGTCGAGGAAGACCAGCCGCGCCGGATCAAAGCCGGCCTGCTCTCGCCGCCAGGCCCGCCGCGCACGCCGGATGTCGGGACGGTCTTGTTCACCCGGAGCGTCTTTTTTTATATGTCAGCCCCAGCCGGATCAGCACATAGTGGATGGCGGGCAAGGTGCAGGCCAGACCCGTGGCGGCACGCAGTTCCTTGAGGGTCAGATCGGGCTTTTTCGCCAGCAGCGTCCGCAACTGGTGCTGATGGCTGGCGACAATGCGGGGCTTGCAGCCAGAGCGGTGATGTTGGGGGCGAATGTCGCCGAGGCGACGGCGCTGCTGGAGGAGCTTCTTGACCATGCCCAACGAAACCCGGAAACGATGGGCGACTTCGTCGCGGGTGCCTTCGTCGGCGTCGTAGGCGGCCAGAATCCGTTCGCGCAAATCCAAGGACAAGGTCTTCATGCCCCAACCCTACCACCCGCCACCCATTATGGCTATAGTATTATTTAATACGCTCTA
>CAIQQM010000218.1 GCA_903873945.1 uncultured Verrucomicrobiota bacterium | reverse complement strand
GCTGGTTTCCTGCTATTATTTCATGTATGACAGCACGCCCAGTCCGGCCATGAAATACGCACATAATCCAAGATTCGACTGCTTACGATGCGAAGGTAGGGCTAGCCCTACCTTCGCAATTGTGAAGGCGACCGGCTGGGAAATGGAGCTAAAACATTTGAAAACATGCCATGAGCTTGACGTCAAACCGATAAACATGCTACATGAAAGAACATGCATGTATTTGAACGTGAAGTCAACGGTCATCGCTACCGAATCGCGGCCCAATCTGTTTGGGATCCTGCCCGCGGTCGCTCAGTCGCACGCCAAGTGGTGCTGGGGCCGGCAGCACCCCCACCCGTTGTGGATCTGGGCGCCACACGCACGGTGGGCACGCGCGGGGTCGGCGACGTTGGGGCCTTGATCTGGGTCGCCGAGCAATTGGATATAATCGGGCACATTGATCGGGCGTGCGGAAACCTTGGCGCGAAGGACGGCCCCTCCGTCGGCGAGTTGGCGGTGGCGGTAGCCATACAGCGAGCCTGCGCGCCGGGGCCTAAACGCGACTTGGGTGACTTTCTGGATGCCAGCGTGCCGCGCCTGTCGTGTTTGCCTGGCTCGGCGTTCAGCGGTCAGGCTTTTCATCGGGTAGCGCAGCAGGTCACCGAGGACGCCCTGGAGCAGGCGCAGGTGGCAATTGCGAAGGCTGCGGTGGCCCGGTTCCAACTTTCGGCCGATGTCCTCTCCTTCGATACGACCAACTTCGACACGCACATCGCCACCGTAACGCCGGGCGAGTTGGCCCGGCGAGGACACGCCAAAAGCAAACGAAGCGATCTGCGAGTCGTCGGTCTCGGACTGCTGGCCAGCGAGACCGGACATGTGCCGCTCTTGTATCGGACCTATTCCGGGAATAGCTCGGATCAAGGAGTACTGGAAGCTTGCCTGGAGGGATTGAAGCAACTGCACGAGGCCCTCGAGGACGGTGCCGGTCGCGCGCAACCGGCGCAACGCACCCTGGTACGTGACGGCGGGTTCTGGAGCCCACAGTTGGAACTGGACCTGGATAGCGCCGGCTACTACAGCCTCATCTCGTTGCCGTTGGGGCACGCCGCCGCAGAGCAGGCCTTGCAGATGGCGGCGCGGCGGGGAGCGATGAAGCCGCTTTCCGGCAAACTCCAACACGTCCGTGCAGCACGCATCCGAACCGCAGTAGGAAAGTTGGACCGGACGCTCGTCGTGGTGGAGAGTGAGGAATTGTTGGCGGGACAGAAGCGTGGCATCGCCGTCGCCTTGCGCAAAGCCAAGGTGGAACTGCGCAAGCTAGAGCGTTTGGTCCGAGCGGGCCGCATCTCACGCGGCGACCTCGAACGGCGATCACAGAAGGCGCTCGCCCGCGAGCATTTGTCGAGATTCGTCGTGACCACCATCACCGGCGACGACCAGAAACCAAGGTTTCGCTGGAAGGTGGATGCCACCTTGCGTCGCCAACTGGAGCAGACCCGACTCGGCCGACGCGTGCTTTGCACCGATCAACACAATTGGAGCACGGAGCGAATCGTTTATGCCTTCCGGGGCCAGTGGAACGTGGAAGAACTCTTCCGACGAGCTAAGAAAGGCGGAGTGGTCCCGTGGGGTCCCTCGCATCAGTGGGCAGACGGTTCGCTGCGCCTACACACCTTCGCGGCGGTTCTGGGACTGATGCTCGTTAGCCTGGCAAAGATGGCGCTTGGAACGGACGCTTCCGCACGCGAAACCATGAAGAACCTGGCCGCAATCCGTGCGACGTTAGTGCGCACGACGACGGGGGCCCCCGGAAGACGACCCACGGTGATGCTCGCCCCGGAACTGACGACTGAGCAACGCCGGGCTGTTCGGATCTTTCATCTGGAGCGCTGGTTTCCTGCTATTATTTCATGTATGACAGCACGCCCAGTCCGGCCATGAAATACGCACATAATCCAAGATTCGACTGCTTACGATGCGAAGGTAGGGCTAGCGGCGCCAAAGACGAAGCGGAGCCGAAGGGGCGGACGGGCGCACCGGGTTGGCTGCCCGCATCCCTTCAACGGCATGTCGTTTTTCGTGCCGTTTTTCGTGTCGTGGGTCAAGCAAACCTTGAGAGGTTCTG
>CAIQQM010000217.1 GCA_903873945.1 uncultured Verrucomicrobiota bacterium | reverse complement strand
CTGGCAGTATCGGAATGACTGCAAACATGCCGAGTTCCGTGCCTGGTTGAAGGAGTTGGACCATGAGGTGGAAGACCTGCCCGAAGGCACATTCAAATCCAGCGGGACAAACGTCCGCGCTTTGCTGGTGACGATCCGCAATGAGCCCTCAACCGTTGGCCGTCTGCCGAGTGGAACGTAGAACCATGAAATCACTGGTCATCAATCGCGTCACCCTCCACTGTGGCGGAGCCACATCGCCGACTTTCGAGCTTTACCAGCTTGCCAGCGGCCGTTGCCGGCTCTGGGCCTACTGCTTCGATCAGGACGGCCAGCAGAGCGAGACCATCGCCGCATTTCACGAACGGGACTGGGCGAAAGCGCAACGGAAGGCTAAAGAGCTGCTCACAGCGGCCTTGGCCGGCAAGCCCAGGCCGGACATGAAAACCCCACGGCAACCCCATACCAGGCAATGAAATTGCAGGTGAAAAGGCATGGAGCTGAGGAATTCGCGCGGGTTCTGCTGCGCGCCTGGGAATGTGACCCAAGGGAGAAAATCCGGTTTCGCGTTGAAATCGCCGGCGACCAGGGGATTCTGATCCTGAACCCGAGGATCCGGCAGGTCCGGAGGCGGAAACGAACTCAACCGGACCAGGCCTCGAGGAAACCCGACTGCTTCCTTTACGACCTGCCGGAAGGAGATCCCGGGGCCTTGCTGGCCGATTTGACCTCGTTTGCGGTCAGTCAAACTGCCCGGATCCGAATGATCTCCCGGCCAAGCAACGTGGAGATTGCCTTGCTGAACCGAGCCGAACTGCAAGTGCTGGCGAAATTCGCCGCCGGCAGGGACTGGCGCGCTCTTCTCCCCTTCATCCTGCCTCCGCGAGCAGAATGGCGAATAAACGTCCTCTTGAACAGCGGGCAGGGTCGTTTTGCGAAATGCCCCGTCTGGCTTCCGGCCGCCGAAGTGAAACGGCTCTTGCTTGAAAAGCCGGAGATCGCCGGGGCCCTTCTGGCCGTCCGGTGCCCCGGTGTCGAGGCCGAGTTGCCACCGGAGGAGAAGCCGAACACTGTAGCCCTCGTCTCAACCTCTGAATTGCCGGCAAAATCCTTGCTGGAGAATTGTCCTCGCTGTAACGGGCAGACCGAAATGAACGGGGACGGCCGCTTGATCTGCCATTTCTGCGGCCAAGTCTTCCAACCCAGCACTCCGAAAGTTCGCGTGGCGGCATGAATCGGCCAAGATTCCCGGACGGCAGCCGCACTGGACGCATATTTGTAACGCACCAGGACTTGCGCCGGGCCTTATAATGGTTGCGATGGCCAACGTCGCGCTCACTTTCAACCGGAACGGCTTTACCAATGGGGAGGCGAATCGTGTGCCCAAGAGGGAAGTGTCGCTCTTCGTGACGGAGGAGCAGAAGAAAGCGCGCTACATACTGTTGCTGCCGACGCCTCTCGGCTCCTACAGCCCCAAAGCATCGCCCATCAGCGTCTCGGTGGCGGGGCGGGCCCCCAGGAGACGCTTGTCTTTCTTCGGCGCGTTGAGGTCCCTGTTCCGGCGCCGGTAGAACCACTCCAAACAAAAGGCGTGAGCAATCCGCGCCATTTTGTTGTGACCCACTCTCACCGGCACG
>CAIQQM010000216.1 GCA_903873945.1 uncultured Verrucomicrobiota bacterium | reverse complement strand
GATGTGTTGAGCGCGTGCTTTGGCCTTCTCGCGCTGCTCTTTTACGCCCGTTATGCGCAGCGGCGCTCGCAGGGCGCGGATCACGGGTCGCCAGCCGCCAGTTCGAAGTTGGAAGTTGGAAGTTCGATGTTGGACGTTCAATCTTCCTCAGCTATCAACTATTCACTGTCCCTCTTCTTCTTCGCCCTCGGCCTGATGAGCAAGCCCATGCTGGTGACGTGGCCTTTCGTCATGTTGCTCCTGGACTACTGGCCCCTTCGCCGCTTCCAACTCTCGGCCCCCCGCCCTATCTGTGAAATCTGTGCCATCTGTGGCTAAATCCCTCTCCCCTCCGTTGTCTCAGTTCCCTCCTGTACAAAATCCGTGTTCAATCCGTGTTCAATCCGTGGCCAAGTCCCCTCTTACGTCTTTGCTTTTTGAGAAAACCCCCTTCTTTGTGCTCTCGGCGGTGGCGAGTGTGGTGACCTTTATGGTGCAGAAGCACGAAGGCGCTGTGATGCCGGTTAAAAACCTGCCATTGGGCGCGCGCGGCGGGAACGCCCTGGTTTCCTGCTGCCGCTATCTCGGGAAGCTGTTCTGGCCGGCGGATCTGGCCGTCTTCTATCCGCACCCCGGGTATTGGCCGGTGGCGAAAGTGCTTCTGGCGGGTGGGTTGCTCCTGGGCATTTCGGTGCTCTTGATTGTAAAGCGGCGGCGCTATCCCTTTTTGCTGATGGGCTGGCTGTGGTATTGCGGGACATTGGTGCCCGCCATCGGGCTGGTGCAAGTGGGTGAACACGCGATGGCGGATCGGTATGCTTACATTCCGTCGTTTGGGGTGCTGGTCGTGGCGATCTGGGGCGCGTGCGAACTGGCCAGACGTTGGCGGCATCACGCGATTGCGTTGTCGGTGGTGGGTTCAGTTGCGCTTGTCCTGTGCATGGTGTTGACCCGCCAGCAGATTGGTTGTTGGAAGGACAGTGAAACCCTTTTCCAGCATGCGCTCGAGGCTACGGAGAACAATCACATTGCGCACAACAACCTCAGCGCCGTCCTCCTCAGGAAAGGCCAAATCGACGAGGCGATCCGCCAATGTCAGGAAGCCATCCGCCTCAAACCCGATCTCGCCGGGGCTCACAACAACCTCGGTGCCGCCCTCGGCATGAAAGGCCAAACCGACGAGGCGATCCGCCAATTCCGGGAGGCCATCCGCCTCAAACCTGATTACGCCGACCCCCACAACAACCTCGGCAACGCCCTCGGCAGGAGAGGCCAAACCGACGAGGCGATCCGCCAATTCCAGGATGCCCTCCGTTTGAAACCGGATGATGCCGACATCCACAACAATCTTGGCACCGCCCTCCTGAAGAAAGGCCAGACCGACGAGGCGATCCGCCAATTCCAGGATGCCCTCCGCCTCAAACCGCTTGACGCTGGGGCCCACAACAACCTCGGTATCGCCCTCGGCAGGAAAGGCCAAATCGACCAGGCTATCCGTCGATACCAGGAAGCCATTCGCCTCAAACCCGATGACGCCGAGGCCCACAACAACCTCGGCACCGCCCTGGTCAATAAAGGCCAAATCGACGAGGCGATCCGTCAATACCAGGAAGTCCTCCGTCTCAAGCCGGATGACGCCGAGGCCCACAACAACCTCGGCAACGTTCTCGGCATGAAAGGCCAAATTGACGAGGCGATCCGCCAATACCAGGAAGCCATCCGCCTGAAACCGGATAACCCCTATGCCTGCTTCAACCTCGGCAACGCGCTCGGCATGAAAGGCCAAACCGAGGAGGCGATCCGCCAATATCGGGAAGCCATCCGCCTCAATCCGGATGACGCCGAGGCCCATAAGAAACTCGGCGCCGCCCTCCTCAACAAAGGCCAAATTGACGAGGCGATCCGTCAATATCGGGAAGTCCTCCGTCTCAAGCCGGATGACGTCGAAGCCCACTACAACCTTGGTGTTGCGCTCGACAACAAAGGCCAAACCGACGAGGCGATCCGCGAGTATCAGCAGGCCATCCACCTGAAACCGGATCTCGCCGAAGCCTGCAACAACCTCGGCTACCTGTGGGCCGAACACGGCGAGAACCTCGACCAGGCCCGCGCGATGATCGAAAAGGCTGTGAGGCTCCAGCCGAAGAACGCCATGTTCCTCGACAGTCTGGGTTGGGTGCTGTTCAAACTGAACCGCTCGCGCGAGGCGTTGGATTATCTGCTCCAGGCCGTCAAAAATTCCAGCCAGCCCGACGCGGGTCACTACGACCACCTTGGCGACATTTACACCGCGCTCAACCAGCCTGAGCAAGCCGCCGAAGCGTGGCGCAAATCGCTCTCAGTCGAACCGAACCCGCAGATTCAGAAGAAGCTCGCCGATTTGTCCGCTCGTTAAGTTGTCTGGCGGGTGCTTAATCAGCCATCCATCTAAATTCCATCTGTGAAATCTGTGCTTATGCGAGGCCGACGTTTGGCCTGTGGCTAATTCTTTCCGTGCCTTTCTCTGGAATCTGTGGCTAATTCCGCGTCAGTGAGATCTGTGGTTAATCTTGGGAAGCCGAACATCGGCTTTAATCAGTGGCTAATTTCTTGTCGGTCGCG
>CAIQQM010000215.1 GCA_903873945.1 uncultured Verrucomicrobiota bacterium | reverse complement strand
CGCGACCGAGCAGGCGCTGAAATCGTTCGTGGAAAAGAACGAAGGACGAATGGACACCATCATCGCCGTGCTGAAGAACCAGGATAAAGTATTGCGCCAACTGGTGGAGGGGAAAGCCGAGCCGGGGAACGAGCCGTGAGCCTCGAATGCGACATCTTCGACGGGGAGGAGATTCTCCGTGAGGCCGATGAGTTGGAGCAGAATCCACCGCGCGGAGACACCGCATTGGACGCCTACTTCGCCGCGCTCGAAAGGTGTCCCAAAATTGCGCCCAAGCGCCAGGTCGAGATGGCTGCGGAATTCCGTAAGGAGATCGCCGCCTGCCGCGACATCCTCGACCAAATCCCCGGCAAGGTCATCCCACTGACCAGGGTGCTGGAGCAGGTTCTGCACGGGGAACGACTGGAAAACTGCTTCCTGCCGGCCCGCCCGGAGAAGGAAAAGCAACAGCGGCAGGGGTCGCTTGACCGTTACGAATTCTTCAAGAGCCTCCAGGAGCGTTCTGCTTTGAAGAACCCGCGCCTGGCGGATTGGGGCATCCGCCCGAATCTTATCCTAGCCTGGAGCCGCGACTTCATCCGCAGGTATGCGGAGCTGCCGCAACGCCCCTGGATCAGCCGCATCATTCCCTCCCGGCGCCAGTCCTCTGCCGAACTCGCGCGCTGGGCCCAGGCCGTCAAGCAGCTCGAATCCGACATGGGATTGAGAATCAATGAGTTTGCACACTGGATCTGCCGGCTCGGGCCGCACACGGAGAAGGCTGACTCCCTTTTCACAGCTTTGGTCGAGGCCAATCTCAAACTCGTGATCCACATCGCAAAGAGGTTCCAGAATCGCGGGCTGGCTCTGGATGACCTGATTCAGGAAGGCAACCTCGGCTTAGTGAAGGGCATCGAGAGATTCGACCCGGAAAGAGGTTTCAATCTTTCAACTTACGCCGTCTGCTGGATTAAACAGGGCGTCATGCGCGCCCTGGCGATGCAGGGCAAGCTGGTGCGTTTCCCGCCGGCGGTGCATGAGCTGATGCGCAACATCCAGAAGCTGCGCGAGGCGGCCGTAAAGGCGGGCAAATCGGAGCCGGCCACGGAAGATTTGGCCGAAACACTCAACACCTCGCCGGCAAACATCGAAGCAGCTCTGTCCATGCGCCAAATCTGCAGTCTCGACCAGCGAGCCGGCGAGCGCGAGGAGAATACCCTCGAGCAGGCACTGGTCGGCGACGAGGGCATCACCCTGGATGAAAGCGAAGCCGTGCGCGAGGCCATGGCGCACCTGCTCAAGAGCCTGGAGCCCAAAGAGAGACGGGTTCTGCGGCTTCATTACGGGCTGTCCAAGGGGTACGCCACGACCATCGAAGAAATCGCCGCCAGGCTTAAACTCACCCGCGAGCGGGTCCGCCAGATCGAGGCCAAGGCCATCGCCAAGTTGCGTTCCGACACAAGGGTACAGAGCGAGAAAGCCCGGTTCCTGGAGAGTTAGGTCGCCGGCCGGGAAAGGCTTCGCCCAAGAAGACTCCCGGCAGAATGCTGAAGTGGTTGTTCCGAGAATTTGCTCCGGCGCCGCGCGAGAATCAGGGAGAGGTCCGCCGGCGTTTGCAGGCCGCCCAGCGGCTTTTCCGGCAGCAGAAAGAAAGCAAGGACGCCCCCGAAATTCCAAATCAAGGTTCCCCCGGAAATTCCGCCAGGGAAATTCTTCCCTCCAACGAGCCGGACGCAGCGATTTCGTACCGGCTGCCGTCGCCGCCGGCGGCCCGATCAACCCTGGCAGCCGCGTTGGAGTCCATCCTGCAGGGCCGCCGAGTGAGCCCCGAGCTTTTCACCCAACTCTACCGCGGCGGTTTCGTCTTCAAGGATCCCCATGGGCGATGGGCCATCACCGAAATGGGCAAGGGGCTGATCGAACAGAACAAACTGTTCCTGCCAGACCGCTGCCTGGTGGATGGGGTGGAATGCGTCAGCGGCTGGAACAAGTAAGGAATACCTCGTAATAAGGAAGCTCTGACGGAAATTGAATCACACGAGGCCCGCAGCCGAATGCTCCGGAAGGCGCAAGCTTAGTTGTCCTGGGTTCCAAATACGGAGAGAAAGCCGCCGCGGTAATACATCGAGATCTGCTTGGAAGTCAGGTGATCAGAGGGGTAGAGCTTGTTGCTCCCGACCAACTGGGCGATCACCGAATCGACGCTGGCATCGGCCAGCTGGCCCGAAACGGAATCCACGACGCAAAGGTTCGTAAGCGCGTCGCCATCCCATTGGAGCCGCTCCACCGCGCCCGCAATCTGACGCCCGTTATAGTTGTTGCGCTGCTGGATCGACTGGGTGCGGATGACCACGATCCGAGGAATGACGATGGCCGCGAGTATGAAGATGACAAACAACACCGCCAGAACCTCGATCAGTGTAAAAGCCCGCTTGTGAGGCATTGATTTCATAATTCATTCCAGGTCCTTGAGGGCGCGAAACGGAAAAAAACGCACAAACGAAGAACCCCGACAGTCGCCCGCCGGGGTCCTGCGTGCGCGATCCAATTACGGGGCCACCGTGAAGTTGGGGAACGAGCCGGTGATGGCCGGCGTCGGATTGGGCACCTCGGAGAGGTAAGGGGCGCCGGACATCCCGTTGGTGGCGGTGGTCAACACGGTGTACACGGACGCCTGGTCGGTTGCGTTGGCGGCCGTAAGGGCCCCTTCGACGGCGGCGCGCTCGATGGCGCCCTGGACGATCTTGGCGTTCGATTGCGCGCGAGCATTGCTGGCCTGGCCGCGCAGGTCGCCGATGCGGGGCACGACGATCGCCACGAGGATCAGGATGACGCTGACGACAGCGATGAGTTCAACCAGGGTGAAGCCCTTGGCCTTCTTGAAGAAGTTCTTCAGTTTCATACGTTTTGTTTTATTGGTGCAGCCGACCCTTGCGCCTCCTGACATCCGCGCCGGGCAACATTTACACCAGCGCATCGCCTCCCGACAGGGAGCTTATGCCAGTCGTTCACCTGACCGGCCGACAATACCATTTTAGGGCTTCGCTTTTGGAATATGCGGTCGGCTACCTGGTTTTTTAATGCTGCCGCAGGGACGTCAAATGGGGGGCAGGTTGGTCGAATATCGGATGCGCTGGGAGAGCCTGTTGGCGGCCCTCTCTGCCAAACAGAAACCGTAGCGAGACACCAGGGGCAGTTTGGCATCAAACATGAAAACGCATGAACACGACGACACCGCCGGCCACGCGTCCATTGAACGACGCCACTATCGCCACCACGCAACGCGCCGTCAGCAAGACGCTCGGCGGCCT
>CAIQQM010000214.1 GCA_903873945.1 uncultured Verrucomicrobiota bacterium | reverse complement strand
TGCTTTTCTCGCCACGGTCCGCCTCTCGCAGTACCCGGATCTTGTCTTCCGTCGTATATCGTTTGCCTTTCATTGTCTGGTCCTTTCGTCCGGCCCAGACTAACACTGCAAGTGGCCCGAAAAAGCGAAGTCACGTCACCCGCGTGCCACAGCTCTACGATTGGAGCCTTTCTGGCGGCATGCTGGGCGGCTCCCCACCACCCGGATTACCCGGCACGAATGTATTTGAGCAGTTGGTGGGCAGCTTTGACGGTTCGACCGCCTGGTTTGTTCTGACCAACGGCTTCACCACAACCAACGCCATCTCACTCGCAGTAATCGGTGCCGGCGGAGGCGTGGGATATATTACCTTGTTCGGCCTCGATCACTGGGAGTTGCTTGGCCATACCAACAGTTTCTTCGGCCAACCCTTTCAATTTTCCAAGCCAGTCAACGGCTCTGATGCAGCGACCAAGGATTACGTGGATTCGGCGATTCATGTGCTGGCACCTCCTGTCCAAATGGCGGGAGCTTGGGTGCTCAACAGCTACGTAGATACAGGTGGTTATGAACACGTTTTATTCACGGCGCACAACATCCCCGCGATGGATATGGTGTCAAGTGCCAGCTATCCGCGCATCGACTCCTTCACGATTGCGGGCACGAATGGGGTACTTCAGATCGCTCAAACAAATCTTGTGGATGGGTGGTGCGTGGAAGCCTGCACCAACTTGACTGCGCCCCTCGTGTGGCAAACTTGCACCACATACACCAGCGTGACCAATAGCGGCGAGATCACGCTGACAATCCCGCTCAATATGGCGCTGCCCTGCACGTTTTTCCGTGCCCGTGGCACAGTTACTACCACTACTACTATCAGCGCGATATTGGCCCTCCTGCCGCGCACCGTGACCAACTCAACGGACACTACGTACGGCCTCGGCGCCGGCGTGGTGTCCATTGACAGCAATTACATCTACGTGAGCGTTGGGACTAACCGCTATAGGCGGGCAGTTTTGAACGATTACTGAGTGGTGGCTGCAGTCGGTTGGCGGGGCGGCTGCAGATGACCTGCAACCCTATCGCCGCCGCCCCACTGGGAACCCTTTTCAGGGCTATTTACAACCCTTTTCAATCTTTTCTCGCGGTTACGGCGGCTATTGTTTCTTGAACAACCCCCCGATCCCCTTGGTAATGCTCCCCGCGCTGCCGGAAACGGTCTTGCTCAGATCCTTTGTTAGGGCCGTGGCCCCTTTCCCAATGTCTCCCACCGCGCCACTAGCTGCCTGAACCGCGCTTTTCTCGATGGCCTGCAGCACTACTTTCGTCAGTTCCGCGGGCGTAATGCCCTCGGGGCCCTTGCCCAAATCCGTCAGGTGAATGTCCGGAAGTGGTATGGTGGCAGCCTTTCCGCCCAGCGTGGTCATGCTGACGTGAACTTTGCCGCCGCTAATGACAAAATCATCAACCTGCAGTTTCTTGCCGGCCTTTGCCGCCTTGGGTTGGGCTGGCTCCTTGGCTTTGGGCGGCTGGCTTCCACTGCCACCGGTGGCCGCGTCTAGGTTCGCGAGAATTTTGTTCAGGTTATTTCCCTTCAGATCGGTTTCAAAGGTGATCTCGGGCGCCTGAACATTGATTGAGCTGATGACAATCTTGTCCGAAAGCAGCGAACCCGGTTTGAGAGCCAGGCTGGCGGAGCCGACCGAGATCGCCGACGGGGTCTTATACCCTTCGGGATTCCCTACGACCAGACCGGTGATTTTGCCCGAGCCTGAGAGGAAGGACAGGCTGACGCTTTGCAGCTTGATATCCACTTTGGTCAGCTTGGGTCCGATGGTTTCAATCCCTCGCTTGATAATTCCATCCAGCAATAGATGTGCTGCCAGGGCGGCGAGGATGACCACGACGACGATCGTGACAATGAATCGAATGATCAGTTTCTTCATATCCAGATGTTGGTTGAGGTTTGGTAATGTTTAGTCGATTGGATCGGTGAATTCAAACGGGGTCGAATTATTCCGCCAGCAGAGATTGCAGGATGTCCAGGAGATGCTTTGCCTGGTAGGGTTTAGCGAGGAAACGATCCGGTTTGGCCGGGGAGTTCAAACAGGCCTGCTCGTCAATTGTACCGCTGACCAGCAGGATCTTCTGCCGTGGATGTATCTTGCGGCAGGCGGCAATAAGCGCCACACCATTCATAGAATGCATGGCGTAGTCAGTGATGATGAGCGCAGGTGGGGATGGGGCGGACTTGAAAGCGTCGAGCGCTTGCGCCGGGTCGGAAAAGGTTTGGAAAGCATAGCCTGAAGATTCCAGAATCGCCGAGGCCACTTCCAGCAGCATCGGCTCGTCATCCACCACGTAGATCAATGCCTTCCCGGATTTTCCCGATCCGGAACCGCTGTCCTTAGATTCAGTCATTCCTTTCGCGCTGGCTTTTAGTTAACACTTGCAAGCGCTGGATGGCAAGCCGTCTTTCATAAAATCCCGATTGCGGCGCTTGCTTCGCCGCCGTAATGTTTCGAACATTAAAGCAAACCCAGCAGCCTCCGGCGAGGGGCTTTTCGCATGAAAAACCAGAAATCGCGGTCTGTAAAAAGGGCAAAGCCGGTTGCCAGTAAACGTGCTCCAAAGAAGGTGGCAAACCCGTTGCTGGCTGGGCGCGTAATGCCCGTCACCCCCAGCGTTGAACAGCGGCCTGCGGGAATTTCGGAGCGGCTTGAGAAGGCAGTTGCCGCCGCTGACTTCGGGCGGGCAGGCAATGGAATTGTCCGCCCCGGAACACCACTGAAAATTCCGCCTGTTCTCTTCGAAGGTGACGAACCATCGCCCCAGCCTGCCGCAAGGCCGGGTGGGCAGGTCGGACCAGCCGCCTGGGAATTGCCGGAGGCATATGGCAGGCAAAAACTGCTGCTGCTGGCGCGCGATCCCCATTGGCTTTACGCGCATTGGGACCTGGCACGCGAACAGCGGCAGCGGTACAGCGCGCTCGCCGCCGGTCACTGCCTTGTCGTGCGCGTGTATCTCGACAAAATTAAGGGCAAGCCAGTCACGGAACTTCACGTGCATCCGGACTCACAGCATTGGTTCATCCATGTCCAGGGTGCCGGAACCAGATATGTGGCTGAACTCGGTTACTACGAATCCCCGCGCCAATGGGTGACTATTATAACCTCCGGGACGGTAGTGACGCCGCCGGACGCCGCAGCCGAAGACAAGACGGTGCAATTCGCGACCATCGCCCCCGGCGGGCAATTGCCGCGGGTTGCCAGACCTGCTGAACCGGGCGACTTAGGTGGACCGTTGTCTCGGGAAGGAGTGGAAAAATCGCGAGCTATCCTCGACTCCGGAGGTCAGGCGCCCGCTCCTGTGTCTGCTGAGCGGTGGACTTCGGCGTACGAACTTGCCCTTGCCGGGTTGCTTGATCTCTGGGGCGCGCGAAAGAACGGACCCGGTTCCGCCGGGCTCGCTGAAATCTCGCTGGCAGGTCCGGCTCAGCTTGAATTCGAAGCGTTACCGGGCTTGGTCCCGGCTATCTCAAGTCCCCTTGGAAAAGAAGCCGAGGCCCTTTCCAGTCCCTTGATGGGGCAGCATCAGCGGCCGGAAGGATTCTGGTTGAACGTCAATGCCGAGCTCGTTGTTTACGGTGCCACGGAGCCGGACGCGGTTGTGACGATTGGCGGTCGGCCGATCAGAATCCGTCCGGATGGCACTTTCAGCTATCGCTTCGCGCTCCCCGACGGCAATTACGAACTGCCGGTGTGTGCCCTTTCAGCGCATGGAGACCAGCGGCAGGCTGAACTCGAGTTTGGCCGCCTGACTCGATATCAGAGCGAAGTCGGCGAGCATGCGCAGGATCCGGACCTCAGGGTTCCCTCTGCCGAAAATGTGGGCTGATTTGCTTCGATTAGGCCGCGAGACAAACTCGGTTTTCCAGACCGGCAATCACCCTGTTTTGCGGAAGACCTTTCCCCCTCTGGGCGCTCGTGGTAAAGCGCGCCGGGTGCAGTGTTGGACCCGGCTGGCCGGCGTTAGGCCGCAACAAACAGGCACAAGAAAATTTGATTGGGCCGGCCTTTGCCGGCACTGTACACATGCACACTATGCCGACCCGTCCAAAGGTTAAAATCTGCTGCATCAAGTCTCCGGAAGAAGCGGAGCTGGCGATTGCATATGGCGCTTCGGCGATTGGCCTTGTCTCCGCAATGCCCAGCGGGCCTGGCGTGATTTCCGAGGAGGCGATTATGCATATCGCCGGAACGGTGCCGCCACCCATCGCGACTGTTCTGCTCACGAGCGAGCTTCGGGCGGAGGTCATCATCGCTCAGCAGCGGCGTTGCCGCACAAATACGATTCAGCTGTGCGACTATGTTCCGTCCGACGTTTATCAGCAACTCCGCCACGCCTTGCCGGGCATTGCTTTGGTTCAGGTCATCCATGTCACCGGCCCGGAGTCTGTCGATCTGGCGGTTGCGGCTGCAACTCATGTGGATGCCATCCTGCTCGACTCCGGCAACCCCGCACTCGCGACGAAGGAGCTTGGAGGCACTGGCCGCACTCACGATTGGGCGTTGAGCCGCCGCATCCGCGAGGTCATCCGCAAACCGCTCTTTCTGGCAGGGGGGCTCAATCCGTCCAATGTCGCCATGGCTATTACCGCCGTTCGGCCTTTCGGCATTGACGTTTGCCGCGGCGTCCGGACCAACGACAAGCTTGATGCTGCCAAACTCGCAGCTTTTTTCGACGCCCTTCCAAAATGAAGGAAACATCCAGGATTTTATGACTCGCATCTGTGTTTACTCCGGCTCCAGTTTTGGAGTGTCTCCTGAATATGCGGCGGCGGCATCGGCTTTTGGGACCGCGTGCGCCCGGCGCGGCCTCACCATTATTTATGGTGGTGGCGGTGTTGGCCTGATGGGGACGTTGGCGGATGCTGCCATGACGGCTGGAGGCAGGGTTATCGGCGTCATTCCCCGTGCCATGGTCGCAGAGAAGCGCGATCATCGCGACCTGACCGAACTGATAATCGTCGAAACCATGCACGAGCGGAAACATCGGATGGCTCAACTCGCGGATGCATTTGTCGCGCTTCCCGGTGGCATTGGCACGCTGGAGGAGGTGGCCGAGGTTTTCACGTGGCTCCAGCTTGGTCTGCACCTCAAGCCGGTCGGACTGCTCAACATCCGCGGGTTCTATGACTTTCTGCTTCAGTTTCTCGCGCACGCTCGTGACGAGCAGTTTCTCACACCTCGGCATTACTCCATGCTCACGGTCGCTAACGATGTAGAGTCTTTGCTCAACAAGCTCATGGATACGAAGCACGTTCACGTGCCCAAACCGGTTTCTCGTTAGCCACGCATGGCGGCCGGGGTTGATTTGTAATTCTGGCTTCCTCTCCGGACAGCAGCAGGCATAATGGCTGCGACAATCGTGAAAACGGCGCATCACCCGCAAGCGGTTCTTCCGGACCCGCATGGCGTTAAAGATCATTTTTTTCTCGATTCGCGCCTTCGGCTGTGGACGCTTGCGGGTTTTCTAATTCTGCTGGCTTATGCTTGTTGCTGTCTGCCTCTGCTCGGGGCGGATCCCGACCACTGCGGTGTTTGTGGCAAACCTTTTGGCTCCGCCATTTACACGGTCGTGGATAAGGTGACGCACGAAAAAGTTTTTCTTTGTTACGACTGCGCTACATGCCCCGACGAATGCTATATCTGCGGCCTGCCGGTCAGGGCGAACTATACCAAACTGGCGGACGGCCGTTTCCTCTGTGCCCGCGACGCCAAAACCGCCGTCCTGGATGAGGCGAAAGCCAGGGAGATATGCGAGGGGATCCGGGACATATTGGACAGAAAGTTTTCGAGGTTTCTGACGCTGCCTTCGACGAACGTGGCGGTTGGCCTGGTGGACCGCGTGAACTTGTACGACGAGTTGACGGTGGCGGGAAACGATTTCGAGTGCCCGGATATATTGGGGTATATCCACAGCCGGACAAACCGTAACGGCCTGAGCCACTCGATCAGCCTGATGAGCGCTTTGCCGCTGGCGGAGTTCAAGGCCACTTGCGCGCATGAGTATTCACATGCCTGGGTTTTTGAAAATGTGCCTTCGGGACGGAGGAAGACCCTCAGCCGCGAGGCCCATGAAGGCTTCTGCGAACTGGTTGCTTATTTGCTGATGGATACGCTTCACGAGGAGGATCAAATGAAAAAGATGTTGCGAAATGCCTACACTCGCGGGCAGATCAATTTATTCATTGCGGCGGAAAAGGAATATGGGTTCAACGATGTGTTGGATTGGATGCGGTGGGGTGTCAGCCCCCGTTTGAAGGCGGCCGACCTGGGAGATATTCGTAACGTCGAAATGCCCCGTCCGAAATCCGCGTCGGTTACGAACGGCCTTGTTTACAGCCAGGTGCAGGCACCCGCACCGCCCCAACTGTTGCTCAAAGGGATTTCTGCGGCGAGAAATCGGCCGCTGGCGCTGATCAATGATCAGACTTTGGCTGTGGGAGAATCCGCAAAGGTGCGCGTGGGGATAACGAATGTGTTGGTGCGCTGCCTGGCTATCGGGGACCGCTCAGTTCGGATTCAAGTGGCGGACTCAGGCAGGGAGACCGAGCTGTTTCTCACGGAAGAGGTCATTCGTTAGCGCGGGTCACTCAGTGGGAACGAACGCTTCCTTGTCTGGGCAGCCGGACGGCAAACTCCGAACCGGCACTCACATGACTTGAAACCGTTACTTTGCCGTCAGGCGCTTCGGCCACCGCTTTCACCAGGCTCAAACCCAACTCCGGCGCCAGAGGGTTTGTTTGCTGCTGAACGAAAATTCAGTCGGCTTGGCTCTCGTCTACCACAACATAGTGGCTGCCGCCGTTGCTCCAGACGCGGAGCAAGGTCACCTTGTCCTTCGCGTTCCCGGTGAGTTGCACGGCTTCCTCCGCGCTTTTCACGGGATGACGGTTGATTTCCTGAATGACATCACCCTGCTTCAGGCCGGCGTCAGCCGCGGCTGAGTCCGGCTGAATCTCAGTGATCACAACCCCTCTGATTTCCTCCGGAATCTTAAAATCCTGGCGGGCTTGCTGGTCCAAATCGCCGACGGTCACACCGTTGAGCGTGCCATTGTCGCCGCTGCCGGAGCCGGTGCTTTTGGCGAGCTGTTCGCTGCCGGGTAGCTGTTGCATGGCAACCCGTAGGGTCTTTATCGAGCCGTCGCGCAGGATCTTCACTGGCACGGTGGTGTCGGGCCTGGTTCCCCCCACCTCGAGTTTGAGGTGGCGGCTGTCGGAAACTTTCTTGCCGTTGAACTCCAAAATAACGTCGCCGTCTTTGAATCCAGCTTTGTCAGCGGGGCCTTTGGGCACGACCTCGCCCACGAGCGCCCCGCTCTGGTCCTTAAGCTTAAACTCTTTGGCGAGAGCCGGTGTGATGTCCTGGATCATCACGCCCAAATAACCGCGGGTGACGTGACCGAACTTAACCAGGCTGTCCATGACGTTATGGGCAAGATTGGACGGAACCGCGAAACCGATTCCCTGATTGCCGCCGGAGCGGCTGAAGATGGCCGTGTTGATGCCGATGAGACGGCCATTGACGTCTACGAGCGCGCCGCCGGAGTTGCCTGGGTTGATCGCCGCGTCGGTCTGGATGAAATCTTCGTAGTCTTCGATGCCCAGGTTTCCGCGGCCGATCGCGCTGACGATGCCCGAAGTGACGGTCTGGCCCACGCCGAACGGATTGCCTATGGCCAGCACGATATCGCCGACTTCCACCTTGTCACTGTCCGCCATTGGCACAATCGGCAGGTCTGTCGCATCAATCTTGATCACCGCCACATCCGACTTCGGATCCCGGCCGACGACCTTTGCTGTAAACTCGCGGCCATCCTGCAACGTCACTTTCACTTCGTCCGCACCGTCCACGACATGATTGTTGGTGAGAATGTAGCCATCTTTGGTGACAAGCACGCCCGAGCCAAGGCCATATTGGCGCGGGACGTTGAACTGACGGCGGCGATTCATTCCGAACTGGTCGCCGAAAAAGCGCCGCCAGAAAGGATCGTTAAAACCGAATCCTTCGGGCATTTGAATTTTGGTTTCTTTGGATGCGACGACGACTTTGACCACAGCGGGCGCAATCTTTTTTACAATGGGCGCGAAGCTGTTGTAAGGACCCGCGAGGCGTGGCAGTGGAGTTTCATCGATTGGCACAGCTGGGGTTGCGCCGACAGTTCCAGCCTTCGTTGGTGACAGTTCATTGACAGCCAAGGCGGTGCCCGCTACCAGGACCGCTCCGCCTAAGCCAAACACCAGCAGACAGTTACTGAGGCAATTAAATGTTGTCTTCATAGCCTGTGTTCAGTTTTTTTCTCCAAACCAATTAACCATAAGGTAATGACAGGAAACTTTCCAGAATGTTGCAAATTTCCCGGGTTTTCGCGAGAGGTGAAACAAAAGTCTGGACTAGAGCGGCTGCTCCTCCCGGCGGCGGCGGGTATAGCGGCCATACCGCGTGTATCCGGCGCTCCGGGCCAGCCGCACCGCTTCCGCAAAATCCATCCCCACTTCGCTGGGAGCATGGGCGTCGGAACCAAACGTGATCGGTACGCCCAGCTTCGCCGCAAGCCGCACGATAGCCGGCGCGGGATAGATTTCCTTGCAGTCTTTCCGCAAGCCGGAGGTGTTGAGCTCGATCGCCGCTCCGTGGAGCTTGGCGGCTTCCAGAAAACGGGTGACCAGCGGTGTGCAATCCTGTTTGGGGTAAAAACAGAATTTCTTGCACAAGTCAACGTGGCCGATGATGTCGAACAAGCCGGATGCCGCCGCCATGGTCAGGCGGTCGAAGTAGGCCGTCCAGACTTCCAGGGGTTCGCGATTCTTCCACTCGGAGAGCCTTGCCGGGTTATCTATGGCCCACGTTTCGGAAACATAATGGACGGAGCCGATGAAGTAATCCCATGGATGCCGCGCCGCTAAATCCCGAACCCAATCCTCGCAACCGGGAAGGTAATCCACTTCCAGGCCCAGTTTGATGACGAGGCCGGGATGCTCGCGCCGGGCCCGCTCGACGGCAGCCACATACCCGTCGAGGTCCGCGTTCCTCATGCGCCAATCGTCAAAATCATCCCGTGGCATCGGGCTGTGGTCGGAGAAGCCGATTTCCCCAAAGCCGAGTTTTACCGCCCGGGCCGCCAACTCGGAAGGCTCGCCGACAGCATGGCGGCAAAGTGGCGTGTGCAGGTGGTAATCCGCGGGCAAAACCATGCGAAACTCTAAAGGCACCACGGCGCAGCAGCAAGGGGTCATTTTTCAGGTTCTTATGCTCCGTGCCCGCTTTCCGCCTGATTGCGGAGCCGCCAGCGGTCAATTATTGATAGATTTGCTTTTTTGCGCCCCTCGACATTGTACGCTACGCGGGTGAGGGAGAATTGGTTTTCGCTCTCAGCCATTCCAACACCAATCCTGCTAACCTGGGCGGAGAGAGCGTCAACAGAAAATTTCGTCAGTTTTCCGGCGGTTCTGACTTCACACCAATGGCTTTGACGGGTGGCAGATCGCTGCTCTGGATTGCTTGCCTCCTCTCGCTTTTGCGTGATTGTATCATACAAGTAAAATACTTTTATTGTCTTGCGCAATGAGCCGGAAAGTGATAGGTGTATGAAAACTATATGATACAGATTTCCATAAGCGCTGAAAACATGGGCGCGAACGGAATTGAAACCGGACCCTCTGCCGTTGGGCGGAGCTCGCAGGTCATGAATGTTTTCAACAAAGCGAGAGGGCTTCTGGCGTTTAGGCGGTGCGCGGTTCATCACCGCTTTCTTCCCGGCCCGTCAACCCGGATGACCTGCAATACTCCGAAAATTCTGATTTTGGTGTACCCGGTGTACCGAAGTGTACCGCGCTCCACACTCTCCCTTCGACCATCCTTTCTCCATTTCCCCGCGCGTGCCAAAATACCGGTCTCAAAACGGCTCAAAAAGTCTCAAAAAGTATCACGGGTTTGGCGAATCGGATGGAAAAGCCCGGAGGGCTGGCATCTTTGTAGAATGGCGGTTCCAATACACATAGAGCTCCGTCGGAGCGGCATCGTTGAACCGGAATGAAGAATTACTTGCAGGACGCAACCTGTTTTGGCTGTGCCATAGCGGTCAGTCCGCGCCATGGACCGTGCGAGAATATCAACCAACCGAAAAAACGGCCCAATTCGGTAAAGTTTTGGTAAAGTTTTCACCCCATCTCAAACTTTACCGGGTCAAGTTTCAAACTCACCCGGCCGAGATCAGCTTTGTCTCTCAAAAGCTTTACCAAAAGCCACTTACACAAGTTCTGCCCTGTGAACGTTGACCAACATTTTTTAAATTACGGTCAAGTTTGGTCAAGTTTGGATTTCCCCCAGCCGTTACGAAATCGGAAATCGGTCCGATTTCCTCTTTTAACCACGCCGCTGGTTCAACGATTACTGGTCACTTGCCCTTCACCCATCATTTCCCCGCACGTACCAAAAAGCCGGTCTCAAAACGGCTCAAAAGGTCTCAAAAAGGATCACGCGACCACAAACCCTGCCTCCTCACACCTCGATGATCGCCAAACAGGGAAAGAATTTATGGCTTTTCAGAGCTTATGCAGACGCGCCTCTCAAATGTTAAGGAAGAAACCAATGCATGACCTACTGCGTGCGCAAGAGTTGCGCAGCCGGTTTGGCCATGTCGCGCAAAAGCTGCACGATATTTTTAGCAAGTTATTGAAAATCAGCCAGTTTCGTGCATGGCATATTACGTGCTTGGGCGTGACTCGAAGCATGGGAAGCACCCGTCGTGCGGCCCTGTGCAATGAAACATAAACGATAAACGCAGTAGGAGATTATGATGATGAAAATGCAGACTTGGTTGGCAATGGCGGCTCTGGCCGCTGGTATGAGTTTGGGCTCGACGAACCTTTGGGCGCAAGCCCAGGACAACACCGGTGGAAATGGTGGCCGTCCCGATTTCCGGAACATGACGCCGGAAGAGCGGCAGCAAGCAATGATGAACAACATCAAGGAACAGCTTGAAATCAAGGATGACGCGGAATGGAAGGTGACCCAGCCACTCGTCCAGAAAGTTATGGAAGCCCGGCGGGGGTCCTTTGGCGGTATGGGTCGCGGTATGTTTGGGCCGGGAGCCGGCAGCCGGCGCAATGCTGGAGACAACACAGGCGACCAGGGAGGGCAACGTCGCGGTGGCGGCTTCCAGGCACCGACACCCAATCCTGAAGCAGAGGCACTGCAAAAGGCCATCGATGCGAAGGCGCCCAAGGCGGAAGTAAAGGCCGCGCTCGCCAGGTACGTTGAATCCCGCAAAGCCAAGCAAGCGGAGCTGGAAAGCGCCCAGGCCGAGCTTCGCAAAGTCTTGACGACTCGCCAGGAAGCCATCGCCACGCTGAACGGGTTGCTGTAAGGCCCACGCGGTGACGTGTGATATCAGTTACTAGCCACCTATTACCAAACACTAACAATGAGCGAGAGCGTTGTTCAGGAACCGCCGGCAAAACCGTTGCTCGATAGAATGGTCGCAGCTAGGCAGTTGTCTGTGACCGATGCGGCGGTTTTGTCGCGGCAAAACGAGTCCGGTGCCGGCCAGGCAGTTCAAGAAGAGGCGGATGTCCTCAAGTGGCTGGCCCGGGAATACGATCTCGCATTCACGACTCTCGACGATATCGAGCCGGACCGGGAGCTCCTCTCCCTGTTCCCCGCTAGGATTCTGCTAAAGGAAGAGTTGCTGCCGTTGCGGCGGCTCAACGGGACCGTTGAAATCGCCACCAGCCGCCTCTTTGCCACGCAGGGGCTGGATGCGCTCAAGAGCATGACGGGCTTGAACCTCAGCCCCGTCTTGGCTACCAGCGAAGCTATCCAGCGGGAGATGAAAAAGCGGCTTGGCGTCGGCGCGGACACGATCGGCACCCTCGGCGAGGATGCCACTTTCCTGGTAGTGGACGAACATCATGAGGACGACACAGACCTGGACAACGCCGCTGAAGACGCCTCCATTATCCGTTTCGTCAACCAGGTGCTTCGGGACGCCATTGAGTTGCGCGCCTCCGACATTCACCTGGAACCCTTTGAAGACGAATTCAAGATCCGCTACCGGATTGACGGTGTCCTGCAGGATACCTCGGTGCCTGCCCAGTTGAAACGTTTCCAGCCGGCGATTGTTTCGCGGGTAAAAATCCTCAGCCACCTCAACATTGCCGAGAAGCGTCTGCCCCAGGACGGCCGGATCAAGATTCGCATAGACGAAAACGAGGTGGATATTCGCGTGTCGGTGATCCCGATGCTGCATGGCGAAGCGGTAGTGATGCGGCTGCTGCGCCAGAACGCGACGCTACGCGGCATGGGTCAGTTGGGCATGGATGAGCGGGAACATCAGTGCTTCCAGCGCGTGCTCCAGATGCCGCATGGGATCATCCTGGTGACCGGGCCGACCGGCAGCGGCAAGACCTCAACACTCTACACGGCGTTGAGCGAGATCAACGATGCCGTCCGCAAGATCATCACGATCGAGGATCCTGTGGAGTACCAGCTCAAGGGGGTTAACCAGATCCAGGTTTCGGAGAAGGCGGGCCTGACTTTCGCGCGCGGTTTGCGGTCCATTCTGCGCCATGATCCGGACGTGATTCTGATCGGGGAAATTCGCGACCAGGAAACGGCTCAAATCGCCGTGCAGGCCTCGCTCACCGGCCATCTTGTTTTTTCGACCCTTCACACCAACGACGCACCGGGGGCCCTGACCCGGCTCGTGGATATGGGAGTGGAGCCTTACCTTGTCGCTTCATCGCTTGAAGCGGTGCTGGCGCAGCGGCTGGTTCGCGTGCTGTGCAATGAGTGCAAACAGCCGGACACATCGCTGGCAGCCCAGGCATTCAAGGCTCAGGTTGGTATCCCGGCCAGCACGACAATTTTCCGATCGGTTGGCTGTCAGGAATGCCGCCAGACAGGGTTCTTCGGCCGCCACGCCATCTTCGAATGGATGGACAGTGACGACGAAATCCGGCGGTTGATACTAAAGAATGTCTCCAGCGACGTGATTCGGGACGCCGCGCGGCATGCCGGTATGCGTACCCTGGCCGATGACGGCTGGCGTCTCGTTCGCATGGGCATTACTACCGTCGAGGAAGTTCTGAGCGTGACCACCGCCAAGGAAGTGGCGCGAACGACAAAAATCGATGAGCCGGGCGGCATGCCAAAGGCTCCCGCTCCGCCGCCGCTGCCAACCAGACACCAACCGTAGGAGGCGACTATGCCGATTTTTCAATACAAAGGCTTGCAGGCGAGCGGAGGGGTTACGGAGGGCCAGCTTGAAGCGGTCGGTCGGCCCGAAGCCTTCCGGCAAATCGAGGCCCTGGGTTTGCGGCCGATCAGCCTCGCCGAAAAAGCCGGCGCCGGCAACGGCGAGAAAAGCCTGGCTCTGCCCGCATCCCTGAAATCGTTCTCCTTTTCCCGGAAATCCCACAGGGTTTCTGCGCGGTCGCTCGAGAATTTCACCCGCCTGCTCTCAAGCCTGCTCGCTGCTGGCGTCCCGTTGAGCCGCGCGCTGGTGATTCTGCATAAAGAAACCTCCGCACCGGCCGCCCAGGCGAAGTGGAAGGAAATCCATGATCTCGTGATCGACGGCATGTCGCTGGCAGACGCGATGAGCAAATCCCCCGACACTTTCCCGCGGGTTTATACCGCAATGGTGCAGGCGGGCGAGACGGGCGGTTTCTTGGACGTCGTGTTGGCGCAGATCGCGGACTTCCAGGCGCGCGAAAAGGACCTGCGTTCAAAGGTGCTCGCGGCCATGCTCTATCCCAGCATTCTGCTCGTGCTCGCGCTTTCGGTGCTCGTTTTTCTCCTCACCTTTTTCATTCCAAAGTTCCAGATCATTTTCTCCGGTCTCGGTGCCGCACTTCCTCTGCCGACGCAAATTGTCCTCGCCGTCAGCCATATCGTCCGGTCCTATGGGTTGTTCGTGGTGGTTGGCGTGGTCGTCGCGGTGTTGCTCGTTCGGAGTTGGTTCGCATCCGAGAAAGGGCGGCGTGTTTGGGAAGGATTGGTCCTGCGCGCGCCGCTCGTGGGGCCGTTGGTCGCTCAGTTTGCCATGGCCCGGTTCTGCCGGATGCTGGGCACGCTCCTCGGGGCGGGCGTCCCGCTGGTGCAGGGCCTCAATGTCGCCCGCAAATCCATCGGCAACCAAATCCTCGTCGATGCCGTCACGCGCGCAATCGAGCGGGTTCAGCAGGGCGGCCAGCTCGGTGCGAGCCTCGCCGAGTGCCGTGGCCTGTTCCCGGGGTCCGTCTCCGAAATGGTGGCCGTCGCCGAGGAAAGCGGCAAGCTGGACGCGGAACTCGTGCGCATCGCCAACGTCACCGAGGGCGATCTCGACCGTGAATTGAAGACGGCTGTCGCGTTTGCCGAGCCGCTGCTGTTGTTTTTCATCGCCGGTTTCATCGGGACAATCTTCATCAGCATGGTGCTGCCGATCTTCACAATGCAGGAATACATCAAGTGATGGTTACACAACTTGGAAAATCAAACAGGTTTGGCACAATTGTTTAAATTATTATGAAAATTCAACCTCTAAACCGAAACCGAATCATTCGCCGGCACAACTGCGGCTTCACCTTGGTGGAGATGTTGCTCGTGCTCGTTATCCTGGCAACCCTCGCGGCCATTGTTTACCCGAAGGTGATGGGCCGCAGCGAGCAGGCTCGCGTCACTGCCGCCCAGACGCAGATCGCCAACTTCAAAACTGCGCTCGATTCCTTCGAGGTGGACAACGGCTACTACCCGAAGGGGAAGAGCGGGCTGAATGATTTGGTCGTGCAACCCCGCGACGCCGTGAGCTGGCACGGGCCCTACATGGAAAGCATCCCCCTTGACCCATGGGGCAGCGAATACATCTACGATTGCCCGGGCAAACACAACCCGAGTTTCTACGACATCAGCTCGCAAGGGACGCCGGGAGCCAATACGCCCATCGGAAACTGGCAGGCCCAGCGCCGCTGAAATAAGCGCACAAGGAGGCCGGTCCCGGCCTGAAAATGAAGCCAATGATTGGACAATCGAATAGCAAGAGCAGCGGGGGAACCACGTCCCTTGCGACTCCGTATGTATTGTCCGGGTCCGGCTTTTCTCTCACTCGCTCTACACGCCACAGCCGAGGGTGCGCCCACCAGCCCCCATCGTCGTCCCTGTTGAGGGCCTTCACCCTCATCGAGCTCATTCTCGTCATGGCGATCCTTACCATGGCAGTCTCGGTCACCGCGCCCACGCTGTCGCACTTCTTCACCGGCCGCGCGCTGGACTCGGAAGCCCGTCGCGTCCTGGCCCTCACAAGGGCCGGCCAGAGCCGTGCGGTGTCTGAAGGCGTGCCGATGGAGCTGTGGGTCGATGCCGAGCGCCGGACCTATGGGCTCGAAGCGGCGGTCAGTTATCAGGACAATAACAACGATGGCGACTCGAAAGCGGTCGATTTCGAGCTCGATCGGGATGTGAAGATTGAAGTGTCCAGCGCGAACTCCGTCAAACCGGCTGTCGTTCGCAGCAGCACCATGCCGGTCAGCACGGCCAGCGTGCCCCCGGTCATCAGCAAACACCCGAGCCTGCCTACGATCCGTTTTCTGCCGGATGGCTCGGTAAGCGATGGCAGCCCCCGGATGCTGCAATTGAGCGACCGCGAGGGTTCATCCCTCTGGGTGACACTTTCGCGCAACCGTTTGAACTATGAAATTCGAACGCAGCCTAGTTAACGCCGCAGCCTCTCGCAACGCACGTTCCCGGGCGGGGTTTACTCTCGCGGAAGTGCTGGCCGCATTGGTTTTCATGGCCATCGTCATCCCGGTGGCGCTTGAAGGCATGCACGTTGCCAGCCGCGCCGGCAGCGTCGCCGCGCGCAAGGGTGAAGCCGCCCGCGTTGCCCAGCGAATTCTCAACGAAACGATCGTGACGACGAATTGGACGAGCGGCGGCACCCAGTCCGGCACCGAATATGATGGCACTCGGCAGTTCCGCTGGACCGTGCGCAATGATGCGTGGGGCGTGGACCCGACCTTGACCCCCCTGCGCCTGCTTTCCGCCGAAGTGGTCTTCGCCGTTCAAGGGCAGGACTACTCGGTGCGGATGAGCACTGTCGTGGACAGCGCGTTATCAACCAATCTCTCGCAATGACACGCCACCTTCCAGCCAGGCGTCCTGTCCCGGCCTTTACCTTGGTCGAGGTCATACTGGCCGTCGCCATCTCGGCAATCGTGCTGGTGGCGATCGGTGGCGTCTTTTTCAGCGCCGTGCGCCTCCGGGAAAAAACTTCGGCAACGTTGGATGCTGCTCTACCCGCAACGCAGGCCCTGGCTATTCTGCGCCGGGATCTGCAAGGCACGGTCGGACCGTACAATATTCTCGCCGGCGACTTCAAGTGCGGGGCGCAGACCATGGGCGTGACCATGGGCCTCGGTTCAGCCTCGGGCCTCGGCCTTGATTTCTTCACTTCCACCGGGGCCATCAACGATGACGAACCGTGGGGTGACATCCAGGAAGTTTATTACCAGCTGAAAGATCCCGCCGACCGGAACCAGGCCGGCAAAGACCTGGTGCGCTACGTCAACCGCAACTTGCTTGCCACCAGCATGCCGACACCTGATGAGCAATGGCTCATGGGCAACATCAACAGTGTTCAATTTGAGTGCTACGATGGCACGCAATGGCGCAATACCTGGGACACAAGCATGGGCGATACTAATCTGCCCACGGCGGTCCGCGTTAGTATCCAACTGATGGCCGAACCCGGCGTTGACGCCCGGAATTTGCACCCGCTCGGAATTGTTGTGCCGCTCGTCACACAGACACTTACGACGAACAGCATCGGAGGCGCATTATGATCGCCGGTACGCATTCCAAAGATGGGCAGCGGCTGCCAGCTGGCGCTGCGGAGAGCGGCTCGACGCTCATTATTGTTCTGTGGATCGCATTCGGGCTTGTCAGCCTTGCTCTCTATTTCGCGAATTCCATGACCTTTGAACTACGCGCCTCGGATAACCGGGTTTCAGCCCAATCCGCCGATGAAGCGATTGGCGGCGCAGCCCGTTACATCAGTTCCACACTTTCATACAACGCGACCAATGGCGTTCTGCCTGGCATAACAACCTACTCAAACGCCGCAGTGCCTGTGGGCGAATCGCATTTCTGGCTGATTGGACGCGACACCAATAATCCGGTCGGGCCCGGCAAATTATGTTTCGGGCTCGTGGACGAGGCGTCCAAGCTCAGTTTGAACAGGGCTACGAGCAATCAAATCGTATGGCTGCCGCGCATGACCACGGATTTGACGACGGCCATTCTCGATTGGCGCAGCACCAACGGTCCCGGCACAACCGAGATGTATTACGAAACGCTTCAGCCGGCTTACGAATGCAAGAGCGCCCCTTTCGAGACGGTGGACGAGTTGCGCCTCCTGTACGGTGCCAGTATGGATATTCTGGTGGGTGAAGACGTAAATCGCAATGGCGTCCTTGACCCGAACGAAAATGACGAAAACCAGAACGGGATGCTGGACGCCGGCGTATTGGAATATGTGACCGTTTATACCCGCGAACCCAACCCCGCCACCAACAGCAGCGGCACCGCGCGAGTCAACATCACCAACCTCACTAGCAGTTTGACAGGTGGTTCCAGCAGAAGCTTAAGTACCCTCCTGCAGGGCAGTTTTGGCCAGCCGCGGGCGACTCAGATTCTCACCCGGCTGGGAATAACCAGCGGTTCCGGTAGCACTAACAACCAGTCAACCTTCACGAACCCTCCAGCAAACAACTTCCCCCTAACCCCTCCCATCACAAGCCCACTCCAGTTCTATCGCCGGAGCGGGATGACTTCGACGGAATTTGCCCAAATCGCCAACAATATCATGATGTCGAGCAGCAGCTATATCCAGGGTCGCGTCAATGTGAACACCGCGAGCGCGCCGGTGCTGGCTGCATTGTTGGGCGGCGATACCAGTGCCGGACAGTTACTGGTGAATTACCGGCAGTCGAATGCCGGCAATCTCAACTCCATCGCCTGGGTGGTCGATGCCTTGGGTCAAAATTACTCCAGCTACGCGTCACTTCTTGAAGCGGGAGATTATCTCACAACCCAAAGTTACCAGTTTGCCGCGGATGTGGCGGCTCTCGGGCCGCATGGTCGGGGGTACCGGCGGGTGAAATTTATCTTCGACACCAGCAGTGGCACACCTCAAATCATCTACCGCCAGGACCTGAGCCAGCTCGGCTGGGCCCTCGGCAATGATGTCCGCCAGAAATGGCTGGCGGCAAAGGATACGCGATGATCAATCTGCCGAAATTGGACTTTTTGAAACGCCAACGCCTTACCGGGATGTTGGGTCTGGTGCTGGACGGAAGCCGCCTCGACGGCCTCGTCCTGCGTCGCCCCAACGGCGCCCTGGAAATTCAACACCCCTTCTCCGTCTCGCTTTCGCTCGACCCGCTTACGAACGACCCGGAATTGGTTGGCCGCGAGATTCGCAATCATCTTGATGCTCTCGAAGTGCGCGAACACAACTGCGTTGTGGGCCTGCCCTTGAAGTGGGTCCTCGCCACCCATACCGAGATCCCCCAAATGCCAGAGGCTGACGTTGCTAATTTCCTGCAGATCGAAGCCGAGCGTGGGTTCCCTTGCGACGCTCAGACGCTGCAGGTCGCAACTTCCCGCTGCCATTCGGCTGCTGGTAAGGATTACGCCATGCTGGTTGGCATCCCTAGGACCCATGTTGCGGTGTTGGAAAAAGTGCTGAAGGCGGCAAAGCTCAAGCCGTCCGCTTTCGCATTGGGCATCGCCGCCCTCCAGCCAGCCGGGGTGGACTCCTCCAACGGAGTTCTGGCACTGGCCATCGGCGAGAGCCACGTGGGCCTTCAGATAACTTTTGGTGGTGGGGTGATTGCCCTGCGGACGCTGGAGGGGGCCATCGAAACCGAGGGCTCTTTCCGCCAGCTCAAGGGTGACCTCGTCGCGCGCGAGGTGCGCATCACCCTCGGTCAGTTGCCGGACGAAGTCCGCGCCGCCGTGCGCCGGGTTCGCATCTTCGGCCCGCGCGATCTCGCCCGCCAGCTCGCAGACGAGATCGAACTCCGCCTCGAACCAATGAATCTGCAGGTTGAAGTGGTTACAGCCTATGCGGCGGACGAATTTGGTGTGCAATTTCCAAAGGACGCTGCGGTGTCTCCGGCCCTCAGCTTGGCTGCCGAACGCTTGACCGGCCGCTGTGGGGCATTTGATTTTCTGCCGCCCAAGGTCACTGCGTGGCAGCAAATGGCCGCGCGTTATTCCTCCGGCAAGCTTCGTGCTATCCTTACCGTAGCCGGTTCCGTGGCGCTGCTGGTGGGGTTGTTGTTTTCCGTCCAGCAATTTCAACTCTGGCGGCTTGGCGCCCAATGGTCGAAGATGAAGCCGGCGGTGCTCCAACTCGAAGGCATCGAAGCCAGCATCAAACAATACCGTCCTTGGTTCGATGACACCATCCGTGGGCTGACCATTCTCCGACGCCTCACCGAAGCCTTCCCCGAGGACGGCAGTGTCACAGCCAAAACCATCGAGATCCGCGATTTCAATACGGTCGTTTGCTCGGGTACCTCGCGGAATTACCAGGCATTGCTCAAGACTGTCGAACGGCTGCGGACTGTGCCGCAAATTCCGGATGTCAACCTTGGTGCCACTCGCGGTCAGCCGCCGGCGCTCCAATTCACATTCAGCTTCGTCTGGAACGAGGGAGGAAAAAATGCAAATTGAGAACCGCCAGAAACTGCTGATCATCCTCGCGGCGACGGCCATTGGCCTGTTCGCGGGTGACCGGCTGGTCTTGACGCCGCTTGCCAAATCGTGGAGCGCGCGCTCGGCCCGCATCGCCGAGTTGCGCAAAGATATCGCCAATGGCAACCGGTTGTTGCTGCGCTCGCAGAACCTCCGGAGCCGCTGGGATCGGATGTCCCACAACACGCTCTCGAACAACACTTCGGCCGCCGAGCAACAGGTTTTCAAGGCGATTGATCGCTGGGCGCAGGAGGCTGGGGTCATTATTGCCTCCATTACCCCTCAGTGGAAACACGACAGTGACGAGTATATGACCTATGAATGCCGCGTCGATACGACGGGCGACCTGAGCCGATTGAGCCGGTTCCTTTATAGTGTCGAAAGCGAACCGCTGGCTCTCAAATTGCAGTCAGTGGAACTCGCCGCGCGCGACAAGGAAGGGCAGCAGCTTTCGCTCGGCCTGCAAATCAGCGGTCTCGTTCTCAATTCGCAAGCAAAATGAAGTCGAAACCAACAAGCAGCGAAGTCGATTCCGAGCATAAAACCGGCTTGCTGGAAAACGGCAGCGGGAAAGTTGCGGCGCCCGGGGCGAAAGTGCGTCGTTGGTGGGGTGGCAGGCTCTTCGAGCAAAACTCAAAACCCTTCGACGGAAACGCGTTGGCGGTTATCGGGTTGCGGCGGTCGCAGAGAGCTTGGCGGCTTTGGAGTGTTCTGCTGGTCGGCCTGATAAGCGGCTTGCTCGTCACAGCTCAGGAAACAACCCCTGCCTCTTCGACCAATGACGTCACGGAGGCTGAGGATATTTCCCAGCCGGACGATGCGGCGCAAACCGATAATGCCGCGCCGGCAACTGTTATGTCGCAAGCCGGCGGTTCCGTTCAGAAGAGCACTAACAGCCAACCCAGCCGCCGCTCTCGTCGCTCCCGCCGCCAGCGGCAGTCCCAGACTAACGGCTCTTACGCAGTTAGCGCTCCCGTGGCAAGCGCTGTGACGGCAGGCACGAACAACGCTCCCTTGAAACTCGACTACGCTTCCTTCAAAATTGTGGCGGACAGGAATATTTTTGACCCCAATCGCGTTCCACACCGGCCCGGAATGGCTCGCCAGCGGACGGCTCCCGTCGAATCCTTCAGGCTCGCGGGTATCATGAGTTACGAGAAGGGCATATTTGCGTTCTTTGACGGCACGAGCTCCGATTATACGAAAGCCCTCAAGACCGCTGATGCGATTGCGGGCTACAAAATTGCCAGCATTACCCCGAACACAGTCAAACTATCGTCCGGAACCAACGAAGTGGAACTCGGCGTGGGTTGGCAAATGCGCCGTGAGGAGGAAGGGGATTGGCATCCGGTAAGCCGGGCCGAAACCTACGCGGCCAACCCGGGTCCAACCCCGGCCACGACTACAACCTCTGCGGCCGCCTCCAGCGGCGCCGAAAGCGATATAATCAAGAGAATGATGCAGCGACGGGAACAGGAATAACGTTATATGAAAACAATGAAATTCTTCTCACTCATTGCCTGGCTTTGCGCAGGCACTCAGATTCTGACGGCGCAGCCTGCTCCCGGCACGCCGGCCAAAGACACTCCGGTTGTCCTGGCCGCGACCAATGTCGCTGCCGCGAGTCAGCAAGCTCCGCTTCCATCCACGGCGAGCCAGGCCGTGACGGTCAGCACAAATCCGGCCTCCGCCCCTGTTGCGTCCGTCTCGGTCCCGGCAGGCGCTACAAATACTCCGCCACCCACAATCGTCGCCGAAAATACCACAAATGGTTTGCGCCTCAATTTCCGCGGCGCACCCCTCAACCTCATCCTGGATTACCTGAGTGATGCCGCCGGCTTCGTTATCAACAAGACAACCGATGTCAAAGGCACGGTCGAAATCTGGAGCAAAGAGCCCCTCACCAAAGATGAGACGGTCGAGTTGCTCAATTCCGTCCTGAAGAAAAATGGGTACGCAGTGAGCCGTAACGGACGGATTCTAACGATCATTTCAATGGAATCCGCGAAAACATCTCCGGATCTCGAAGTCGTTACCGGCAACGATCCCGCGGACGTTGAAAAATCGGATGAAGTGGTGACGCAAATCATCCCCGTCCGGTATGCCAACGCCACGCAGTTAATGGCTAACCTTGAAGTGCTGCTCCCCACTTCCGCGACTCTCTCTGTCAATGAAAGCGCCAATAGCCTCATCATGGTGGCCACCAAGAGCGACATCAAACGCATGCTCAAAATCGTCACGGCGCTCGACACCTCTATTGCCAGCGTCTCATCAATTAGAGTCATGCCGTTGCGGTATGCTGATGCCAAGGATCTGGCCGCGCTCATTACGCAATTGTTCACCCCGTCTCAATCAACTCAAACCGGCGGCGGTGGGGGTGGCGGTCGAGGTGCTCTTTTCAACATGTTCGGCGGCGCACGAGGCGGAGGTGGTGGCGGCGGGAACACTGCTGCCGGTGGCCGCAGCAGCACTGGCACTGGCGCTGCTGCCACGCGCGTCACCGCCGTCGCCGATGAACGCTCGAATTCGCTCATCGTCAGTGCCCCGGCTGATTTGCTGGGTACGATTGCCGAAACCGTCGATAAAATCGACCAGCCGGTCACTGATGTTACCGAGTTGAAGGTCTTCACCCTGAAAAACGCCGACCCTACCGAGCTGGCCAATCAGTTCTCCCAGCTCTTTCCTGACGACACCAGCTCAAGCAGCGGCAATCAGAACCAATTCCCGTTTTTCTTCCGCGGCGGATTTGGCGGGCAGCGGGGAGGCGCTGCCACCACCACGACTGGCGGCAGCGATCGGGAAAAGAAACTTGGACGCGTCCTTGCCGTGCCGGACCCACGCACTTCGAGACTGATTGTCACCGCCTCGAAGACGCTCATGCCCCAGATTACCGAGATGATCGAGGAGCTGGATTCCGCGGCTGGCAGAAAAGAAGTCGTCGGCGTCTATGACCTGCAAAACGCCGACCCGCAGGACGTCCAGCAGGCTCTCTCTGATCTGTTCAATCGCAGCACTGTCCGTATGAACTCCAGCAGCAGCCGCTCGTTGTTGGGGCAGAATAACCCGCTCACGCAGCGCGCGACTCAAACGCAGCCGTCGACTATCAGTACCACAACACTTGGGTCTACCGGCTCTCGCAGCGCAACCGGCAACTAACTGGAGGCCCATTTGAATCCAAAGTTATCAACTAACAACAACGGCGAGGTAAACATGATTACGATATACTCGAAATGGCTTAAGTGCCTCATCTGCATCTTGAGCCTCGGTTTGTGCGCCGCGCTCGATATCCAGGCGCAACAGAGAGCCGGCGGAACCGGGGGCGGCGGAACGGGTGGCGGAGGTGGTTTTGGCGGCGGCGGTTTCGGTGGTGGTGGCGGCACTAGCGGGAGCGCCGCTGGTCGCAGCACGTCGAGCGCTGGCAGTGGCAATGTCGTTTCCCGGCAATATCCTGCCAATGGCACCATCCCCGACGCCTATTTTACCATCGACCCCGAAACCCGCCGGGTCGTCGTTATCGCTCCGGAGGAGGCCATGCCTTATGTGATGCAGGTGTTGACAAATCTGGATAAGCCCAAGCCCCAGGTCCTCATCAAGGTTGTGTTCCTCGAGGTCACTCGCAATCAGGGTTCCGATATCGGTGTCGAGGGAGGTTGGACTGGCACCGGCAATCAGCCGATTGCCAATGCCGCCAATGTGTTTGGTCTCAGCGGACTCAACACCGCCCCCTCCAATTTGCAGTACAATGCCGTCGGACAGCCCATTTCCAGTTTCCAGTCAACCGGCGTAGGCGCGGGTGCCGCCGGTCTGTATCAGGTCCTTGGCGCAAATTACCAGGCGACTGTGCGTGCCATTGCCCAATCCGGAAGCACGAAGGTGTTGTCGCGCCCTTCCATCCTTGCCCGGAATAACCAGCCGGCGCAAATCTTCTCCGGCGAGCAGGTGCCGCTCGTCACCAGCGTCTCTTATAATGGCTTGAATGGCACTCCCATTGAGGCCTATACGTACCAGAATGTGGGCATCATCCTGAATGTGACTCCTTTTATCACTTCGGATGGCATGGTCGAGATGATTATCAACCCCGAGGTTTCCTCAGTCGACCCAACCCAAACCCAAACCATCTCGCAAGGCATCACTGTCCCCTATATCGAAACACGTTCCGCTAACACGGTCGCCGTCACTCCCTCGGGACAAACCGTCATCCTTGGCGGTATGATGACAAGCTCGAAGGCAAAAACCGACACGAAGATTCCTATCCTCGGCGATATCCCCCTGCTGGGTAACCTCTTCAAGCACTCAGTGAAAAACGACAGTCAAACTGAGCTCATTATTTTCCTGACGCCATACATCGTTCAATCACCCACCGAACTGGCTGCGCTGACTGCCGCTGAAAGAGCAAAGACCGATGCCCCCAAGTCCTTTGATCAGCGCGATCTGGACAAGTTCATTGACGCGCTGCCAGCACAACAGAGCCCTGTCCCCGCACCCGGAAAATCCAGCAAAGGCAAAACCAGCCCGTCCAGCGTGCCAAACTGATTCGATTCATTGACGCATGAAAATAGCTCGTCGTAACCTGGTGGTTTACGGACTTCTCGCGGCTGTCTGGGCGCTGGTCGTGACCTGGCAGCTTGAAGAACATGCGCGCATCACCAATGCTGCGAAGGCCGACCTCCGGAACCGCGCCAAAGACATCGCCAACACCGTCAGCGCCTGCATCCGCGGCATGCGCTTTCGCGGTGCCGTCTTGCAGGAACGCCTCGAGCCCGTTCTGGATGAACTTGTCAACGGCCGCACCAACGAGCTCGTCAAATCCAGCGACCTCATCTCCATTGCTCTCCTGAACGCTGCTGGTGAGCCCGTCGCTTCCGCCGGCCGCCCCATCGATTTTGGGCAAAAGGATATCCTGCAGGAAGGAGAACGTTGGGGACGCAAGACCGTCACTATCGTGACTCCGGTGGACCTCGGCACGAGCCTTAGCTCCGAAGGCTCTACGAATCCGACAGTGGTGCTCCCGCCTTTGCGAGGCCTGACCAACAACGCGCCCGAGAGCTTTCGTGGCAGATTCCCTCGCCGCCCGCCGCCCGACTCTCAAGACTCGACAACCTCTTCGAACTTGGCGGCGTTGACCGCTCCGTTTCCCGGCGAGCCCGTCGGCCCTCCTCCTGAAGAAAGGGGCTCACGACCGCGGCGCCCGCCCTGGTTGCGCGGGATGGATGAAAAGGAATACCAATCCCTCGTCGAACAACGCGCTTTGCATGCCCTCGTTCTTGCCCTGTCCACGGACGCTTTCGAAACTGCGCGCGCCAATGATCTCAGGCTGCGTTGGATCATCTTTGTGCTCGCTACCGTCTCCGCTCTCGGCTCAAGCCTCGCCTGGCGCAACCTTGCCAAGTCCGCCGACCTCCAGATCCGCCTTGTCCGCGCAAGCGAACTCAACACCCACCTCAAGGAAATGAATCTCGCTGCCGCCGGTCTCGCCCACGAAACCCGCAACCCGCTCAACATTATTCGCGGCCTGGCCCAGATGCTCTCCAAACAGCCCGGTTCCCCTCCCGAGGTTCAGAGAAAATCGCGTGAGATCATCGATGAAGCCGACAAAGTCGCCGCGCAATTGAACGAGTTCATCAACTATTCGCGTCCGCGCGAAGTCCGCCGTTCTGTTCTCGCCCTCAGCTCCGTCGTGAATGAAGTCGTTCGCGCCCTTACCTACGACCTCGAGGAGAAGAAAATCAAACTGGAGGTTGGCGGCGACGCGCTTAGGATTGAGGCGGACGAACAATTGCTCCGCCAGGCGCTTTTCAACCTGCTTCTTAATGCGTCTCAAGCGGTTGACGAGGGCGGCGAGATCCAGGTAGTGGCCGGGAAACGCAATGGAACCGAGGCTTCCCTCGAGGTGCGCGATAACGGTCCCGGCGTTCCCCCCGAGCGTCGTACTGAGATCTTCAAGCCCTATTTCACTACTCAGAAAAAGGGCACCGGGTTGGGATTGGCCGTCGTGCAACAGATTGTCCTGGCTCACGGCTGGGAAATCGAATGCCTGCCCAACGTTCCCCGAGGCGCTATCTTCCGCATTACCCACCTTAAAGTGGCCGTTTAGCTGATTCCGGCGCGCATTGTTTCAACCGCCATCCGACCCGTATCGGCATCAATGTGCCGACAGAGAGTCCGCAACCGGAACCCAAGAAAGTTGACTCAGGGGAAAATGGTTGCCATGCTGGTCGGTCTTGAAATCAAGAATCTGGTCATTCGTGCATTGTGGCGCTGAAGTTCTCAGCGGGCCCGGGCTTTGATGAAATAGTCTTGGGTGCAACGCCTTGCCGGTTTCAAGCGATACTTTTACATGCATAAAATCACCGCCAAGGCTCGCCTGAGCCCGAATGTCACGCGCCTCGATGTCGAGGCGCCGCGCATTGCCCAAATCCGCCGGCCCGGCCAGTTCGTCATCGTCCGGCGGGGTGAAGGAGCGGAACGCATCCCGTTGACAATCGCGGACGCTGACCTCGGAGCTGGCACTATTGCGTTGGTTATCCAGGCGGTGGGTAAAAGCACACAGGACTTGGTCGCGCTCGAACCCGGTGAGGCGATTACGGACATTTCCGGGCCGCTCGGGCACCCGACGGAACTGATTGCGTCGGGCCGGGCCTTGTGCATCGGCGGTGGTGTCGGTACGGCTGTGGTGCATCCCATTGCCCAGGGATTGCACCAGCGTGGCGTGGACGTGCTCAGCATCATCGGCGGGCGCTCGAAAGAATGGGTCATTTTTGAGCCCGAGCTGCATCGGTTGGGCAAAGTGATTGTCTGCACCGACGACGGGAGCTATGGGCGGCATGGGTTTGTTACAGACGCGGCCAAAGACGAACTTGCCCACGGCGGCATCAATATTGTCTATGCCGTTGGCCCTGTCCCAATGATGCGCGCTGTGGTAAAGCTGACGAAACCTCTTGGCGTCCGTACGATTGTATCCCTCAACCCGGTGATGGTGGATGGCACAGGGATGTGCGGCGGCTGCCGGGTCGATGTGGGACACCAGACGAAGTTCGCTTGCGTGGACGGCCCGGAATTCGATGGTCACGAGGTTGACTTCGATCTGTTGATGGACCGTTTGGGCACTTACCGCGAATTCGAACAACAGTCCCTCGCGTCATGCCCGGAGGGAACCTGCAAGATCGGGCTGAAGTGATTTCATATCTTCCTTCCTGACTCCGTGACACCCAAGATCACCACCAAACAACGGCTCCAAATCAACCGGCAAAAAATGTCGGAACAGGAGCCGCTGATCCGCAACGCCAACTTTAACGAGGTCAACCTCGGTCTGCCTGAGAAGGTGGCCGTGCTCGAAGCCGAGCGGTGCCTGCAATGCAAGGACCCCAGGTGCGTGGCCGGTTGCCCTGTGATGGTCAACATCCCGCGCTTCATCGAACTGCTTTCCGCGGGCAATCTTTCTGAAGCTGCGAAAAGCCTCCTCAATGATAATGCGCTTCCTTCTATCACCGGCCGGGTCTGTCCGCAGGAGACGCAGTGCGAGGTGGAATGCATCCGTGGCCACAAAGGATTGCCGGTGGCCATCGGCTATCTTGAGCGCTATGTCGGCGATTGGGCCCGCGGCAGCAGCGAACAACAATTCCTCCAGGTCGCCCGGCCCAGCGGCAGGAAGATTGCTGTCGTCGGCTCCGGGCCCGGCGGCCTCACTGCGGCCGGTGAACTGGTCAAATTCGGCCACGATGTCACTGTCTTTGAGGCGCTGCACAAGCCCGGCGGCGTGCTTGTTTATGGCATCCCGGAGTTCCGGCTGCCGAAAAAGATCGTGGAATCGGAAGTGAACCGCCTGGTGAGGGCGGGGGTGAAAATTGTCTGCAATACGGTCATTGGCCGGACGTACACCTTGCAGGAATTGCGTAAGCAGTTCGACGCGGTGTTTATCGCGAATGGCGCGGGCTTGCCGGTTTTCATGAACGTGCCGGGCGAAAACTTCAAGGGCGTCTACTCCGCCAATGAGTATCTGACCCGCGTGAACCTGATGGCCGCATATCAATTCCCCAGGTCCGACACGCCCGTGCTTAACGGCAAGCGTGTCGCTACGGTCGGCGCCGGCAACGTGGCCATAGACTCCGCCCGCACCGCCAAACGCCTCGGGGCCCAGGCGTCAATGATCGTTTATCGCCGGACACGCAAGGAAATGCCGGCGCGCGCCGAGGAAATTCACCATGCAGAGGAGGAAGGCATCCAGTTCGAATACCTGATCGCGCCGGTTGAAGTGCTTGGCAGCGAAAAGAAATGGGTGACGGGTCTCAGGTGCGTCCGTATGCAACTGGGCGAGTCTGACGCCTCGGGCCGCGCCCGGCCGATGGTCATTCCCGGCTCTGAATTCATCATCCCGTGCGATGTCGTGGTGGTGGCGGTTGGCACGCGCGCCAACCCGTTGCTCACGGCCACTTGCCCGGAGTTAAAGCTCAATAAATGGGGCAACATTGTTGTGGACGAGAAAGGTATGACCAGCCTGCCGGGAGTTTTTGCCGGCGGCGATATCGTCCGCGGAGCGGCGACCGTAATCCTCGCCATGGGCGACGGAAAGTGCGCGGCCAAATCAATGGACGAATACCTGCGCCGGCTGGAAAAATCTTCCGCAGCAGTTGCTTGAATCGCTCCGGCCCCTTCGGATAGCATGGCCGCATGCCGTCCGAACCTCGCAAGAATGGTTTAAGGGCGCCACGCATTCTGATCGTGGATGACGACCCCGGCCAACGGAGCCTGCTGGATTCATTCCTGCGCAGTCAGGGCTTCCACACCGTGCCTGTGAACTCGGGTGAGCAGGCGTTGGAAACCCTTCGTGGTCAGGATATCAGCATGATGATCTCCGACGTGCGCATGCCGGGAATGTCTGGCTTGGAAACCCTGCGCCGTGCGCGTCAGGAGCACGCCGTCCTGCCGGTCCTGCTCGTGACGGCTTACGCCGATATCCGGGAGGCTGTGGGGGCCATGCGCGATGGTGCCCTCAATTACCTCGCGAAACCGATTGACCTCGATGAACTGCTCGCCACGGTCCAGCAGGCGACCGGCATGACGACCGTCACCCCGGTAAAGTTCGAGGCGGAGAAACCTCTGCCCGGCCACGTGGTGGCGAAAAGTCCGCTAATGCAGGCTGTGTTGCACGACGCCTCATTGATCGCACCCTCCGAGAGCCGCGTTTTAATCACGGGCGAAAGCGGCGTTGGCAAGGAAGTCCTGGCCGATGTGATCCACGCGTGGAGTTTCCGCTCGTCCGGCCCGTTGGTAAAAGTTAATTGCGCCGCCATCCCTGAAACTTTGTTGGAAAGCGAACTCTTTGGCCACGAGAAAGGAGCCTTCACCGGCGCGGTGGCTCAGCGGATCGGTCGTTTTGAATTGGCCAATGGCGGTTCCATCTTCCTGGATGAGATCGCCGACATGTCTCCTCCGCTCCAGGCCAAGCTGCTTCGGGTGACTCAGGAGGGACGCTTCAACCGGGTCGGCTCCAACAATGTCATCCAAACCAACGCCCGCATCCTGGCGGCTACGAACCGCAACCTTGAAGATGAAGTCAAGGCCGGCCGTTTCCGCGAAGACCTGTTCTACCGGCTGAATGTTGTTGAACTCAACATTCCCGCCTTGCGTGAGCGGCCGGAAGATATCCTGCCGCTGGCCAATGCGTTTGTGGCCGAGCTCACGCACGGAAAAGCGCGCTTCTCCTCTGCGGTCGTCGATTGCCTGGCTCGCTACTCCTGGCCCGGGAATGTCCGTGAGCTGCGGAACGCAATGGAACGTGCGACGTTGCTGTCCATGGGCGACCTGATTCTTCCTGAGCATCTGCCGGCGAGAGCGCGTGGACCCGCGGAATTATTGCCCGCTGCGGAACCAGCCGATGCGCAGAGGTTGGGGGAGATTGAGCGCCAGGCAATTTTCCAGGCCCTCCGCAAGCACAACTTCAATCGGACCGAAACGGCGAAAGCCCTCGGCATCAGCCGCCGGGCGCTGATTTATAAACTCCAGCGCTTCCGGGAAGAAGGTTACGAAGTTGATCCCGCGTAAACTGCTCCACACGCGAGTTGCCGGTGGCTCCCAAACACCGGCGTCAGCGATTTGCCCGCCGCACAGCGGGATAACCCAGCCGGAACTTTCCAGAACTTTCCGGCATCAGCAAATCCGTCTCTTGAATCTCCAATCCCGATGCAATTCCCAGCAGCCGCTGGAGCCGGCACCGAACTTCTTCAGTTTCTGTTGAGCCGGGAGCGCGGACGTCGGGCACATAGCGGAACAACCATTTGCCCGAACCTCTCTCCATCAGCTGGTAGTGCGCGAGGCCCGGGAGGTCCGCCAGGCATTGGTCCACCTGCCACGTCGTGACTCGCAAGCCATCCGGTGTGATAAATGCATCCACAGCACGACCGTGCACGACGAAAGTTGTGCGGTAAGGTTGTTCGTTCCGTTCAACCAGGTCGCCGATGCGGTAGCGGATGAGCGGCATGAAATCATTCGTCAGAGTTGTTACTGCAAGTTCGCCAACCCCCTGATGGTTGGGATGCAGAACCTCAAGGAACGCGGTCTCGAAGCTGGCGCGCATATCGCCGCAGGGGGTCTCCATCAGCAAATGCCCCGTCTCGGTCGAGCCGTAGAGATTAAACACCGGTACGCCGAATGCCCGCTGGAGAATGCGCCGGTGCGTCACGCTCACGAACTCATAGCTGCACAGGATGAATTGCAGCGACGGCAAACGGATATGGTGCCGTTCACAGTAAAGCGCAAACGCCACGCCGTAAACTGGGTCCACGTCGAGAAATTGCGGCTTCCATTCGGCCGCCTCCGTTGCCATTCGTTCCAGGTCGGCTTTGCTCCACAGGAAAGGAAACCGGGAAAGGCTGGCAAAAAGCGCGTTGCCGACGATGCGCTCGGTGCGCGAGGGTATGCCGGAGTAGCAGATGTCACCGCTGCAAACCGGTGAGTTGATCGTGACCCGGCGTGCGTTCGGGTAATCGTCCAGCATGCCGGCCACCATCGAGTTTAGCTGCAGAGCCCGCTCCTCCTGCTCCGCCCACCAGCCGCGTCCCAGCAGCAAAGGAGTGCGCTCTTCGGATGTGCCTGAAGTGTGTTCGAGCTCCACCAGCTCCCGATCGAGGAGTGACTCAATGGCCATTCCGTCACGGAGGAAATTGTGTGGAAACTCATGGCGGATATCCTGCTTGGTGATCAGCGGTAGCCGGCGCAGTTCATCCAGCGATACCGCGGCAGCGCTCAAACCAGCCGCATCGTTTGCGTGCCGGTAAAGGGGCACATCGCGCAACCAGCGGGGCAACATTTTGCCCAGCCGAAACGGCAGAGCCGATTCTCGCATCAGTTCCGGCGTTGTAAGCATACGAAAATTCTCTCTCGCATATCCATGAGACGTCCAAATCTAACACAAAACCCAGGATGCCACACGTCCGATGAGCGATAACTGGGGCTGTCAAAAAAAGAAAGCCGGAAACACTAACAACACAATGTGGAAAGCGAAGCGCAGCATGGCGGAAGTTCGTGTGCAAAACCAGGGTCGCGTTCCCTTGACCGGTACGGGATGTTGCCTTTGGCGCAACCTCAATGCTCGCGCGATGGATCAGTCTCAAAGGCTGGCACCATTGACCCCCCATACCGATTTGTCTGCCGGAACATCCCGGTCTGTGTCGGAGGTGCGCAACAGTACAAAACCGTCCAAAATCAGGACGGATCTCTGATAACATTAGAACTGGTTTAATAAGCCTCTTCTGTCATCGCGACTTGTTTATTATCAAGATGTGTTTTGCTAATTTGGACTTATGAAACCGGCTCTATGGAAAAGCGTGGCGTGCGACTGTCCAATTAGTGTGCATTTCATACTAGCCATCTCCACTATCGTGTAATACCCTGCCTACCAACAGTAAGCAGCATTCCAGAGATGTTCCGTTTTAGCTTTGCATGAATATGTCATTAATCAGATGGATGCAGTCGCGATGCGCTGCGAATTTGGCCCGGCGCTCGGGAAATAAACTGGACTACACACTATCGGCAGTGCCGCGATCGAATGGCATGGCGTCGCTTCTGGCGATGGCAACGCGGCGATTGTTGCGATGCCGGTTGGCCATCGCGTCGTGCGCCTTCCTCTTCTGGGCAATGGCGGCAAATGCTGCGGCTTTGGTTCAGGAATTCTATTTGCCAATGCCGGAGGCGCAGATTTATCAGGCTCTGTCGACTATCGAGGGGGGGATAGGTTCTGCGCAAAGTTCGACTTATTCAATCATCGTCACCGGAAACGGTACCGTCATCTACTATGACCAGTGGGAAGATGGTTACGAAATCGATCTAAGCCATCCAACCCAATCAACGACCCAGATCTGGGGTGATGGCAATGACGCCCACGGCATACCTCCAGGATTTGCCCACAACCCCCTTGGACTGCCGGCCGGCACCATCATCACGCTCACCAATACCGTGCCCCTGCCGCGTAACCCGTCCACCTTCCTGTATGACGGACGCGACCGGATCGCTGCGACCAAAGCTATCGTGGTTACTCATGCGGGTTGGCCCGTCAGTCCTGGGCCAGTCTTCGCCGGCGCCGTCAGTGTCCTTGCCACGATTGATTACGGCACAAATTACATCAGCCCGGTTGGTCAGGACCTGACCAACAACCTGTTCAAATACGTCGGGCTGTTCGTCATGGCAGCGCAGGATGGAACTTCTGTAACGATTGACACGGACGGCTCGGGTCCTGTGGCGCCTGTGACTGTAACTTTGAATCAGGGCGAATCCTATCTCGTCAACGGCGGTATTAAGACCGGCGCAAGCGTTGTGGCGAGCAAGCCTGTGCAGGCCGATCTGATCATCGGTCATGTGGGCGGAGCTTATGCCGCCGATTGGTTCACACTCTATCCCGTGGAGCAATGGAGCAGTGCTTATTACACGCCCGTGGCTACGTCAGCCAGTGGTAATCCAGCCTTTGTCTATCTCTACAACCCGAACCCAACGAATATAACGATCACCTACAATACCCTCGTCGGGTCCGGCAGTTTCTCTGTGCCGGGTACCAGCAGCGCCTACCAATTTCAAATGCCCAAGGGTTCGGGAGCCGGCTTTACGAGCCAGGGCGGGGCGAAATTTTACGCCCTGTGCACTGTGGGGGCCAACCCCGCCGCGGACACCTCCTACAACTGGGGCTTCACACTTTTGCCAGTCGGCGGCCTGACCACGGAGGCTGATGTTGGCTGGGCTCCGGGTAGCAGCGATGGTACTAAGGACGGCAGTCCGGTCTGGGTTACGCCAATCGGCCCAACGCGCATTTATGTCGATTACAAAGGCGACCACAATGGGCCGCTGACGGACCCCAACGGCAACAAATACGATACAAACTATGATCTCGTTGCCCTGCAATCGCAGAAAATCTACGACCCAAGCAAAGACCAAACCGGCATGCGGGTCTACACTCTCGACGGCACCTTGATTAGTGCCGCTTGGGGAGAGGACCCGGATGTGGCCGCGCCCGGCAATCCCTATATTGATGCCGGCACTACGGTGTTGCCTTTCCCCGTGCCGATTTTGACCAAGACTTCCACCATCGTAACGGACGTGCCGCCAGTTGGGCTTAGCATTGGCGATACGCTCGCATACACCGTCGAGTTGGACAACAAAGGGCTCTTGCCCTTGGGAAACACTTTGGTGATCGATCTGCCGCCGACGAATTTGAGCTATGTCACCAACAGCACGACTCTGAATGGCACCCCGATTTCAGACAACGTATCCGGTCCGGCGTTTCCCTTGTCCTCGCCAACAGGCTACACCATTCCCGTGATTCTTCGCGCGGGCACAAGTACCTTTAGGTACCAGGCGAAGGTTGTTGGTTCTGGCGTCATCAGCAACTGGGTCGGCGTGGCTGCCATGACGGCATCAACTGACAACACCTTGACGCCTAACACCAACACCTCAACGATCAACTTCACTGATTCCGGCGGAACAACCGCGGCTTCCTATGCTGCCGGAGCCAACATTTTCGTTACGCTCACCGATCCGGGCGCCAACACTTCTTCCAGTTCTCAGCAAACGGTTCCCGTTGTTGTTTACGACGCTACGGACGGCGATTTTGAGACTATTACCCTGATCGAAACCGGCCCCAATACTGGCGTGTTCCGCAACACGAATGGCCTGCCCTCCTCGCTTTCTGCCGGGGTTTCACAAGAGGATGGCACTCTAAACGTGTCCGCGGGCGATACGTTGACGGTGAGTTTTACCGATCCCATTTACGGCAACAGCGCCAGCGCTTCGGCGATGATTCAAACACCCACACTTGGCAAAGTGCTTTATTTGAGCTCGGTGGTGACAACCAACACCTTGTATCGCGTTGACCCGGTTGCTGCGGGGCGCACCAATACCGTTCAAAGTGTGGTGTTGGGGAGCAGCGGATCATCTACCATTGGCGCGGCTGCGACGAGCAGGGGTTTCATCGCGAATAGCACTAGCCTGACGCTTTCCCACACACCTGGCACCGGCCCGAACCGTCTCTTGCTGGTGGCGGTGGGTGTGGGGGCAACACAAGCAACCGACACTCCGGCTGGCGGCCCGGTGACCGGGGTCACTTTCGGAGGTGTGGCCATGACCCGGGTCACGAGCGTCACGAATTCTCCGGCGAGGTCCTACATCTACAGTCTAATTAATCCGCCTTCTGGCGCGACCAACGTCGTCGTAAGCGCCGGTTCCGCATCAAGCATGTCTGTCGGCGCCACCACGTTCACCAATGTGAACCAAACGACACCGTTAGGCGCAGCCGCGACGAATTCGGCTGCCACTGGCACCACCGCGAGCGTAACGGTCAGTTCGGCCAGCGGCGAACTGGTGTTCTCCACGGCCGATTGGGATGTTGGCCTTGTCGCCCAGGTCGTTAGCCCCGGGGCTGGTCAAACCCAGCTTTGGGCCACAAATGGCAACTACACTGGTGCGGCTGCCAGCACAAAACCGGGCGCAGCTTCGGTTACGAATACTTACACCGCTTCGAATAGTCAGCAATGGACGATCGCGGCCGTCCCCATCAAACCGGCTAGTGGAGGGGGAGGCGGTGGCACGAATACGGTTACCTTCAATCAGACCCCGAATTTCTGCCAGAATTTTGTCATGCCGGCTGGCGGAACGGTTACCATTACTAATTATGTTACCGTAACCAGCGGTGTGGGCACGATGCCCGCCAATCCCGCCATCACTGCCACACTTAAATATGGCGCGAACATCATTCTTACTCTGTCCAGCCCGATCTATAATAGCACCGTCGGCACCCTTGTCTGGAGCGGGACCGTTGCCAGTGCGGTTACGAATGTCGCGGGTCAGGCTTTTGCTTGCACAATCACCAATAATCAGTCCGGCGTTACCTACACGATTAATTATGACAGCACCAACGCGCCGTCCAAAATTACGCTGCCAACAACGACGGTCATTCAAATCACCAGCCTTGGTGTTTATGACGCGCCATATCCGGGCGGCAATCTGGTGACGACGCCGGTGGCTGGCACACCTTTGTATGTGCGCGCCACAGTGAGTGATCCTTTCGGCAGCTACGACATCACCAGTCTCAACCTCGCCATTACCGCGCCGATTCCGGCCGCCAATATCAATGCCACCTTGACTGACGCCAATGTGGTGGCCAACACCGGCTGTGCGAAAACTTATGAGTACGCATGGCAGACCGGCGCGACCACTGGCGGCTACAACGTGGCTATGACCGCCAACGAAGGCACCGAAGGCATCACGGATGTTGCCGTGACCAGTGTCACGTTGACCTTCCTCGACCTCGGCACACCGAGCACCACCGAATTTACGAGCGGCAATAACGGTCCGGCCACAAACGCGTTCCCTGCCAACTCGACGGTCTGCATGCGCGTAACCGATCTGGATAAGGTCTCGGAGGGAATTACGAATATCAATGTCACAGTGACCAGCAGTGTTGGTGATTCTGAACGGGTGCTGTTGACCGAGACCGGGACAAACACGGGTGTTTTCACCGCTTGTCTTACCACCCAGACGAACGGTGGCAGCGGGTCAAACAACAGCATCCTTTTCGCGCCGGTCGGCTCGAGCATCACGGTGTCTTACACGGACCCGGAAGATTCCTCGGATCAATCCAGCGCCACAGCCACGATTTTGCCGCTGCCCGGCATCCCCGGCGTGGCTGTCAACAAAACCTTGATTTCTCCGGTCAATGGCCAGGCTTTGGTGGGAGACACAATGCAATTCAACTTGCAGGTCGTTAACGTCGGTAGCACCACGCTCACCAATGTCTCGTTGACGGACAACTTCCCCTCCTCGAGCTTCAGTTTCCAATCCGCCGGCCTGACCCCGAATATCGTGACGGCTACCGCCTTGACTTGGACCAATCTCGGTTTGCTGACGCCGGGCCAAACGACGAATATTTCCGTTTCGTTCACGGCCATTGCTTCTGCGGTTTCGGCGACGAATTCAGCTACTGCCAGCGTCGGTGCCACTATCGGCACCGGTTCTGCCAGTGTGTCCATTACCAAACCGGCGCTGGTTGTTACCAAGACTCTGCTCATTCCCACCAATGGCCCCGTGAACATTGGCAGCAACGTCACCTTCCGCATCATCGTTAAGAACACCGGCAATACAACCATCCCGACCTTGCCGATGGAGGACACCTTTAGCCATAGTTACTTGCTGTACGTCTCCTCTACGATTCCGACTAACGGTAGCGGGTCGGGGAGTTTGCTTTGGACGAACTTGGCCAGTGCCGGTCCGCTTGCCACCAACACCAGTATTACCAACGATATTACCATGGAGGTCGTTGGCGCGGGGAATCCGGCGCTCAACACGGCCACGGTTGATTTCGCGGTGGACAGCAATGGCGATCCGGTGCCGGCCTCATCGAGCACGGTCACGAATCTTGTTACCGGCGCGGCTAAAATCACCGGCTTCGTTTACAACGATAAGGACCAGAGCGGCACTCTGACGGCTGGCGACGTCGGTCTCGACGGTGTTACAGTTCAGCTTTCCACCGACCCGAATGGCGACGGCGATCCGGCGGACGGCTCACTGGTGAAAATCACCACTACCGATACCACTGGTTACTACGAGTTTCTGAACCTGACTATCGGGCATTACGTCATCGTGGAAACCGACCTGCCCGGGTTCATCAGCACCGCTCCCGTTAACAACCGCATCGCTGTCAACATCACCTCCTTGTCGACCAATGCGAACAATAACTTCTTCGATTATCTGCCCAACCCCGTCGTTTACGCGACCATCAGCGGCACAGTTTGGAACGACACCAACGGCTTCGGCACGAATTACGTCGGCGAGCCCGGTGTCGGCAATGTTTCGCTCGATCTGGTGCAGGACGTCAACGGGAATGGCCTGGCCGATAACGGCGAACCGGTCGTAGCCAGCACGACCACCGGTACCAACGGCGTTTACACGTTCCAGGACATCACACCTGGCAATTACGTCATTCGGGAATCCGATCTCTACGGTTACTACAGCACAGGAGACACGCGGCCTCCCAACGACAACCAAATTGGGCTGGTCATTACCGCGGGCCTGGTCACAAACAAGAACGATTTCTTTGATCGGCTCGAGCCGATTGCGGTCAACGACACGGCTTCGGCGTTGTATTTTACGCCCACCAAAATCTATCCGCTGATCAATGACACCAACTTCTACGGTGATGCGTTGATTATCACCAACGCGGTGACGGCCAATGGCATCGTGACGATCAATGCGGGCGGCACAAACCTTACCTTCACGCCAACCAATACCGGCCCGGCTACCATTACCTACACCATCAGCGACGGTCGCGGCGGCTGTGCAAGTGCGCTGATCACCTGCACGGTGACGCCGCTGGCGGATGTGGGGATATGGAAGAGCGGCAATGGGACGGTGTCGGCCACGAGCAACCTTGTATACACGATTTGGGTGACGAATTTTGGGCCATCGACGGCGAGCAGCGTGGTGGTGACGGACGCAT
>CAIQQM010000213.1 GCA_903873945.1 uncultured Verrucomicrobiota bacterium | reverse complement strand
GGTTTGGTCGTGGTATTGGTGTCGGCCATGCTCCACGGCTTGAACCCCGAACGAGTGCAGCGCTTGCGTGAAGTCCTGGGGATCGACCGCCGCACTCTCGAACGGTGGCGTCAGTGGTGGCTGGTCCTCTTCGTGGAAAGCTCGTTTTGGAGAGAAGCTCGCGCCCGGTTTATGCCGCCGTTGTGCCCAAAGACGATGCCCTTGTCCTTGTGCGTGAGTTTTGGGGTCGAACGGCGCGACCGGCTTTTGGAGTTGCTCAAGTTTCTGGCTCCGATCACCACCCCGACTGCCTGGAAAGAGTTCGTTATGTGAGGCTCGCTCCCAGTCCCGCAGAGGATGCCGGGCGACACCGGCAGGGAGGCGGTGTAAACCCTGGCCGCACCACCAAACAGGTGGGGAAAATGAAAATAACGGCATCCTATGAAAGAAACATCGTCAACCTCGCGGTCCCATGAGCGCTGGGCGCATTTTCGGTTCAGCGTCATCGGACCGCTTTTGGCTGCGCCTGCCTCCCGAGGCGAGCTCCAAGGGCAACTCCAGGAACTGGCCGCCAAAAAGTGGCGCCACCCCATTTCCGGAGCATGGGTTTTATTCGGGCTTTCCACCATCGAGCGCTGGTATTACAAAGCCCTCCGCTCCAAGGCCGGGCCGGTCGAAGCGCTCAAACGCAAAATCCGCTCCGACCACGGGCAACACCCCTCGCTTACTCCCCGGCTCATCGAGCTGCTGACCGAGCAGCACCGGCAACATCCCAGTTGGAGTTACCAACTCCATGGTGACAACCTGGCCGTGCTGGTGGAACAACAACCCCAAGCCGGCCCCATGCCTTCTTACGCCTCGCTGTGGCGTTATATGAAGAGCCACGGGCTGTTCAAGCGTGCTCGCCGGGGGCCGAGCCACAGTCCCGGCGCTCAGGCGGCTGAGTTTCGCTATGAAGCCCGGGAGGTCCGCAGTTACGAGAGCGAATACGTTAACGGACTTTGGCATCTGGATTTTCATCACGGCTCCTTGCGCGTGCTGCTGACCGACGGCCAATGGGTGTATCCGATATTGCTCGGCATCCTGGATGACCACTCGCGACTCTGTTGCCATCTGCAATGGTATCTGGCCGAAGGGGCTCGCCAACTGTGCCACGGCTTAGGTCAGGCTTTTCAAAAACGAGATTTGCCCAGATGCCTGCTCTACGACAACGGTTCAGCCATGATTGCAGCCGAAACTGAACAGGGACTCACTCGGCTGGGCGTGCTCTTTGAAAACACGCTCGTCTATTCGCCTTACCAAAATGGCAAGCAGGAGGTTTTTTGGGGCCAGATCGAGGGGCGGCTCTTGCCGATGCTCGAAGGCGTGGCTGATTTGACTCTGGACCAACTCAACGACGTGAGCCAACCGTGGGTCGAGCTGGAATACAACCGCAAGATCCACTCCGAGATCGGCCAGACTCCGTTGCAGCGCTTTCTCAACGACAAAAATGTGGCCCAGCCCTGTCCCTCCACCGAGAAGCTACAACTGGCTTTCACCACCGAAAAGCGACGGGTTCAGCGCCGCAGCGATGGCACCCTCACTTTGGAAGGCATTCGTTTTGAGGTCCCTTCCCGGTTCGGCCACTTGCAAGAACTCTGGCTGCGTTACGCTTCCTGGGACTTGAGCACGGTCTACCTGGCCGATCCGAAAACCGGCGCCATCCTCAGCCGCATTTATCCCGTGGACAAAAAGAAAAATGCCGAAGGCCTGCGCGCGCCCAGAACCTCCGCGCCTGGTTCACCACCGCCGCTCTCGCCTCCGGGCATGGCGCCTTTGCTCCAAAAGATCATCCATCAATACGCCACGACCGGATTGCCTCCAGCCTATTTGCCTCAACCCCAAAATCCACAAAACCTATCATGAACAAACGACTCCTCAATCTCTACAGCCTCAAGTTCAACCCCTTCTCCTCCCAACTGCCCGCCACGGCCCTGTGGGTGACCCCGCAGGTCCAAAGCTTCTGCTGGCGCATGGAACACCAGATCGGCGAAGGCGGCTTTGCCCTGGCGGTGGGCGAGCCCGGCGTCGGCAAAAGCGCCTCACTGCGCATCCTCTCGGAGCACTTAAAAGGCTTACGGGATCTGTGCGTCGGCACCTTGACCCGACCCCAAGCTAAAATGGCCGATTTTTACCGCGAACTGGGCCATCTGTTCGGCGTGGTCCTCTCGCCCAATAACCGCTGGCACAGCTCCAAAACCCTCCGGGAAAAGTGGCTCGCCCACATCGAGGCCGCGGTCTATCGGCCAGTGTTGATCATCGACGAAGCCCAGGAGATGAACTCCCTGGTCTTGTCCGAACTGCGCCTGCTGGCCAGCGCCGACCTGGACTCCCGCTCGATCCTGACCATCATTCTGGCCGG
>CAIQQM010000212.1 GCA_903873945.1 uncultured Verrucomicrobiota bacterium | reverse complement strand
TTTGCCTGGGCGGCGCGCTTCCGCCGCTTGGCCCGCGATTACGAACGGCTTGCCTCGACGCTCTCAGGTTATCACTGGCTCGCCTTCACCATGCTCATGCTCCAATCGCTATTTGCTAAAAGTGCATGACAGGCTCTAGGAATCTGTCGAGTAAGTGATTCCGGTTCAGCGGCCCGCGCAGCCAGACAAAATGCCGGAATAATTTTATGAGACAGCGAAGGGCGGGATTGGCAATTGCGCGATATTCGTAATCCCTGCCACGGGCCTGTTCAGCGGCGCCGGCGTAATGGATGTCGCTCAAAATAGCGAGGGTGCAGGGGCCGTTCATGGCGGGGTCAGAAGATGTGAGCGAAGGCCGGGCGGAGCAGAGGCCGGGCGGAAGAGTTCACAACATATTGCCGGGCACAGGAAAGACGATGTTAAAAGCGGTGCCTTTGCCGGGAGCGCTTTCGACACTGATGACGCCGCCGTGGTCCTGAATGATGCGGCGCGTGATCGCCAGGCCGAGTCCGGTGCCGTTTGGTTTGGTGGTGAAGAATGGCTCAAACAAACGCTCCATATTCTCGGGCGGGATGCCAATCCCATTGTCCTGTATCGTCAGCCTGATTCTTTCTTTCCGGAGAGGGTCCCCGGAAGCGGCGGCGGTATCGGCTGGAGCAATTTCTGTGGCCACCATGAGCACTCCGTTCTCCCCCATGGCTTCGAGCGCGTTAAGCAACAAGTTCACGAACGCTTGCTGCAACTGTTTTGGATCACAATGTACCAGGTCTGGGCTGGCCCGGAATGAACGGCTTAGGGAGAGTAATGTGCCTTCAACTTTGGGCTCAATGAGCCGCAACGAGTGGTCGAGGATTTCGTGCAGGCGGACTGAGGCGAAGGCAGCGTCACCCGGCCCGGCAAACTTAAGCATCCGGCTGACAATGGAATCAATGCGGCTGATTTCGCGGCGGACAACTTCGACTAGTTCTACGTCCTGATGCTTTTCGAGCAATAAGTCGACGAAAGTTTTCCCGGCCACAAGCGCGTTCCTGACTTCATGGGCCATGCTGGCCGAGAGGGTGCCAATGCTGGCGAGCCGGTCGAGATGGTGAACGCTTTGTTCAAGCCGCCGGAGCGGCGTCATATCCTGAAGAACGAGCACCATTCCCGAGCCTGTCCTGCCCGGTTCCGTAGGGAGCACACTTAAGCGAATGGTGGCGGGCTTGTGTCCGGGGATTGCCAGAATGAGAAGGTGGTCGACAAGCGGGCTGCCTGTGGACATCGTTTCGCAAACGAGTTTCTGGAGCTCAGCGGGCAGTAATTGGAGCGATAAAGGGAGAACGAGACCGGTCTTCAGCCCCAGCATTTTTGCCGCTGGAGCGGTCATCGTAACGAGCTTCTTCCCGGCGTCGATGACGATGACCCCGCAAGCGAGGCAATCGCACAGCGCATTTGCGAAACTCAACCCTTCCGGACCCGGTAGTGGCTTGGACGGCATACTGGCGGACATAACAAATGCCCACGCGGGGGCCTGCAAAGCGGCACTTAAGGCTGGCAAGTGTGGGCGATTTTCGCCGCATTTCAGCCGATCCAGCCGCGCTTCAGCACCATTCATTGGCAACTGAACAAGGAAGCATAGTCGTCACTTGGCGGCTGGCAATAGAATTTAACCCGGATTGAACATGACCCGGATGTGGTTGGTGGCGGAGATCCACAGGTCGTGGCGTGTTTATTGCCGCCGGGGCGGGAGCGCTGCAGTGGACCGGTGCTGGCGCAATTGCGAACTGGAAAGGGTATGGGAGGCGTTCAGGTTGCGTTCGCTGCAAATTTTGCAGCGTTCATAGCGTTTGCCGTGCGTGGGGCATGTCCACTGCTGCAACAAATGTCCACTGCTGCAACAAGAATGCAAAGCGTGATTTATGACTTCTGATTCTGGATCCAATCAAGGGATGGCTGGGGACATGGGCGAATCATTTATCCGCAGGGTGCTGAAGCCGGCCGTGTTGGCGAGCTTCCTGTTTGCGAGTATGGTGGCGAGCGGCGCAGACCCGCCGAGAGCAAAGCCTTGGTACTACAAACTGTTGCCGACCGTTGCTGGCGATGTGGCTGTCACTAAAGAACGGGCGGAACGTGGGAACATGGAAGCCCAACTTGAACTTGCCAATCGTTTGGTAGTCAATCAACAACCCGCGCAGGCTGCCGCATGGTATCGCAAACTGGTCGAAAAAGGGAACGTGGAAGCGAAATATCGATTGGGTGGTTTTTTGCTGTTTGGCGCCAAATCCCCCCTCCAGGGAGAGCAGGTGCTGCCGGAGCCGAGCGAGGGGATTCGCTTGACGTTTGAGGCGGCCACAAACTTTCATATCGGAGCCTGCCAGAACATGGCGGTAGCCACGGAACGTGGACTCGCTGTCACCAGGAATCTGGTGGAGACATATGCGTGGTACGAATTGGTAGCTTGTAGCAATGCGGCTCCGGTCCGGGATGACATGAACCGCTTGGCGTTGGAGATGGACATTAGGGATATCCAGCGCGCGCACGAGCTTGCCGAGCAATTCCGGCACCACGAGTGGACGCGGTTGGTTACCCGAAAATCGGGTGTGGTGATGAAGTTAAGCGGGGTTACTGTGGGGCAGATGCCGCTCGCCATCATCAACGGACGGACCTTGGGGGAAGGTGAATCGACCGAGTTTTCTGCTCCAGACGGGTTGGTGCGCGTCAAGTGCGTGAAGATTGATCAGAATTCTGTTCAGGTGACAGTGGAAGGGGAGAGTGAGGCGCGTTTGCTGGTGATGAAATAGCGCCTTTGGGAAGCGGCGGGATTCTTATCCGCTCCGGCGTCAAATCCATGCCGGCTACCGACCGCGCAGAGCCTTAAGCTTTCGGTTCAGAACCGGAACTAGGCGCAGGCTCACCGGAATGAGTTGCGGAGTGTCGCGAACGCAGATTCTCATCCCGCCAGCAGGCAGCGATTCAATCCGCACCATGAAGTCCAGGTTTACAATCGCTCGGCGATGTACCTGGATGAACCGCTCAGCTGGGAGTTCGCGCAGCCATTGTTTCAAAGGCTTTCTCAGCATCGCGCTATTCCCGCTCTTGTTCCAATAAACGCATGAGTACGGACCGCAGGCGAGAATGCTTCTAATCTCGCTAATGTTTACCAGCCGCTTCTCCCGCGACGTTTTAACCAGGAACGAAACGTTTTCGCCGGAGCGCGCCCGCTGCTCCCGCCGCTTCTGTTCTGAGCGCCAGCGGTGTAATCTGGCTCGGATTGCGCCTATCAGGTCGGGCGGACTGACGGGTTTTGTCAGGTAGTCGTCCGCGCCTAGATTCATGCCCTGGCGTATCTGGCAGGGCTCGGAGTTCCCGGTCAGAAAAATCATGGGAATGTCCGCCAGCCTTGTGTCACGCTGCAGCGCGGTCAACACCTCGTAACCATCCATCCCCGGCATTTCGACATCGCACAGGATCAGATCAGGGGGGCTTTGCGAGGCCAGACGCAATGCCTCCCTGCCTTCGGCGGCCTCCAGTACCTCGAATCCATTCCTGGTCAGGGTCTGAACCATGACCCGGCGAAAATCAACTTCATCATCGATAATCAGGAGTTTGCTCATGCTACTGGCCCAAAGGAACCTATGCAACCCGGGTAACTTAAGTCAACTCCGTCTGTTTCTCCAGTTTGCATTCGCGTTGTGCTTTGGGACCTTGGGCGGTTTCGGTAACACGTTCCCAAACACTGGGTTGTTTTCAATGACGGTGAATAATGAGGTTACGGCCAGGACCAGGCGAAGGGGAAACGTAACCGGTAAAACTGCTGTGGACCCGAAGGCGGGACAAAGATCATTTGCGTCGCATTTGTGCTGGTAATGTTGGTCACGGAAGTCCAGCTCCCGAGCACAACATTCGTCTCGCCATCCACGAAACCGTTCAGGCCGAGCGGGATGTTGGCCACAGCCAGCCGGTTGCTGCCGCTGAACAATGTGAGATTGCTGATTGTCGCCGGCGAAATGAGTTGCTGAGTGATATCGGCCATCACCTCCTGGGCCCTCGCGGTTGGGTCCGAATCATCCCAAAAGATGTAATTCCCGCCGGGGCCATTCAGGGATAAGTCGGTTAGTGAACTGTCGTCCACCGCACCAATGCTGTGCCCATCCTGGAGAGCATTGGTCAGTCCATAGGTGGCGGCGTTTGTCAACATGTTGTCGAGCAGGGTGTAGAAGTCCGGAGCATAAATCGTAATGCCGGGTAGCGACGCCCTTGCCTGGTTCAACATGGCGGCAAAACCAGTATTGAAATCAATGACTCTTGCGCGAATGAAACTCTTGTACTCGGGAATCGCCTGCGTATAGGCCGGAACCTCGGTGATGTCCACGGCATTGGGCATGACCAACGTGCGGGCACCCTTAGCATAATAAAGGTTCGTGAGGGCCCGCCAATGGTTCGTTACGGATTGGTTGATGGCGTTGGTCCACACGGCGATGTTATTCGTAGTGAAAGGAGGGTAGTTTTCCCAGTCATAGACAAAATCAGCATTGTTGACCCAAACCACGAACAGCGCAGTGCTCGCATCTGTCGGCGCGGCGAAGCTGTTGAGATTCTGCACCAGGTTGCTGCTGTGTTGACCGAAGTAAGACCAGTTATTGCTGGAGTATGACCAGTTAACATTGGTGATCGTATTGTTGGTCAGTCCCTGCCGCTGCGCCAGCACCTCAACCCAAACCCGGCCGTTGCAATTGCGGTTGCCCCAGTAAATTGGCCAGCCTGTTGTGTTGTTTGTCGTGGTAGAAACACCGTCGCCAAAAATGTGGAGAGAGCTGAATGCGGCCTGTGCTGGAACCACAGCCGGTCCGGACAACAGAACTAAAGCCACCCAGCGCACCCAGATTTTCACGGCGCGAAAATGTCTAGGGCCAGGAAAAAGTAAAGCGAAAACGGGGAGAAATGACACATCCGCGAGCGCCTGGCGGAACGCCGGTCTCCGCCCCGGCGTGGGGCATCAACGCTCCCGGCGGCAAGGAAGCTGCTTGCTTGAATCTGGTGTTTCTGCATATGTGAGGCGCGGGTCCAATTGCTTGCGGGGTCGAATTAATGATTAAAAACAGGCGAAATGCGGCCGGTGTGCTTGCGGTATTGGTTTCCGCGGCTTCGGCGTTGAGTGTCTCAGCCAACGGCTTTCGGTTGGCCGGCCAGGACGCCTTTGCAACCGCGCGCGGCGAAGCCTTCGTCGCCACCGCGGATAATGCGTCGGCCATTTACTACAATCCCGCCGGCATCACCCAGCTCGAAGGCGTCAATTTCCGCGGCGGCGTCTACGGGCTATACTATGATCCCACCTTCACCCCTCCGCCTCCGGCGAACACCAACACGTTTCACAACGAGCACCAGTGGGCCGCTGTTCCTCAGGGCTTCCTCACGTTCACTCCAAAGGATTGGGATGCGACCTTTGGATTGGGACTTTATTCGCCTTACGGCGGGAACATCAGCTGGCCGCAGGATACTGGTTTTCGCACGGAGGCCACGAGCAGCTCGCTAACCTATGTGACGATCAACCCCGTGGTAGCATTAAAGCTGGCGCCCGGCCTTTCAATTGCTGGCGGCGTGATGGTGAACTATGCGAAAATCGATTTGGAATCCGCCCTTCTTGGCCGCCCAAGCAGGTTCGCCTCTGACTTTTTCCACTTTAACGGGGACGGTTGGAGCGTGGGTTACAATTTGGGCCTGCTCTGGCAACCGCATGAGAAGATATCGCTGGGGGCAACTTTCCGAGGCGCAGCGCCTGTTACTTTTGAAGGCGAAACAGTATTCCAACGTCCCCCGCAACTTTTCAAGCCCACGCAGCGAACCGCGCAAATGGATCTCAATTTCCCGCTAGGCGCAGTTTTTGGCATTTCGTACCGACCTACGCAAAAATGGAATCTGGAGTTTAATGCTGACTACACCGATTGGAGCAGCTTTGGAACGACAACCGTCCACCAAGCAAGATCGGACCCTTACGACTTTGTGCCGTACGACTTTACCGTGCCACTCAATTGGCAGGCGAGCTGGATGTACGAGTTCGGTGTGACGCGGTATTTCGACAACGGCTGGCACGCGAGTGCCGGCTACGTTTTTAACGAGACCTCGGTTCCAGATGCCTTTTACAGCCCGCGCGTGGCGGACCTGGATCGCCATTTCTTCAGCATCGGTGCCGGGCATAAAGGCAGACGTTTTGATTTCGACGTGACGTACCAATTTGGATATGGCCCGGCGCACACGGTTTCCGGCAGCAGTTCATTGACACCACCGGCAATTCAGTACAACCAGAACGCCGACGGCACGTATGATTTCATCAGCCACGCCGTGATGTTGACGGTGGGCCTTCACTTCTAATAGGTCACTTGCCCTCGCCTTTTCCAATTATTGTATCATACAATAAAAATACTTCTTTTCTCTTGCCAACTTAACGAGATTGGGGTTAGTGTATGAAAAATAATGGATACAAATTTAGTTGGCCGCAAAAAAAGAATGGCCCAATCATGAGCCCGGAAACAACTAGGCCGACCGCCACCGTCCCCGCCGTTCCGAGTCAACTCCGGAACCTGGGTTGCGGGGGCATCCAGGCCATTTCCGCGGGCAAAAGGCGAATCCGACCAGGCAGGCCTCCGTCTTGCTTGGGGTTCGGCCTGCAGTTTGGCAAGTCGGATGGAAAAGCCCGGAGGGCTGGCATCTTTATAGAATGGCGTTTCCAAAACACATAGAGCTCCATCGGAGCGGCATCTTTGAACCGGAATGAAGACTTACTCGCAGGGCACAAGATACTTTGGCGGTGCTGTAGCCGCGGCCAGTCCGTGCCATGGACCGTGCGAGGATATCAACCAACAGAAAAAACGATCCAATTTGGTAAAGTTTCGGTCAAGTTTCAAACGCACCCAGCCGAGATCGGGCTTGTCGCACAACGATTTCATCACAAGCCACTTACACAATCTACTCCCCGTGAACGTTGACCAACATGTTTTAAATTACGGTCAAGTTTGGTCAAGTTTGGATTTCCCCCAACCGTTCCGAAATCGGAAAACGGACCGATTTCGGTCAGTTTTGGTCCGATTCCATCCTTTAACCCCGCTGCTGGTTCGACTTCATGGTTCACCATATTAGATTCGGAACGTTGTGAGCCTGCCGGCCGCGCTTCAGCGTGGGCGAGCATTACCAGCCAGCCATCGGCCCAGAGGCAGTTTTTTGTCTCGGCTCTGGACATTCTGTATCGTCCTGAGACGCAGACGCCTGGGATGGGGGATTGTTCACAGCAAACGCCACAGCGCAGGCTTTTTTGGCACCGGGAACGCTTCAAGAGAAGCACGCAATGAAGTGCCGCATAATGCTTTGCTTCCGTAGTCCGCGCGACACGCCCGCCAGAACCCGGTTCTGGACCCGGGCGGAATGTCGGTTTTTAGCGCCAATTGAGGGCAAATGAGCCGGAATAACTCCAATGTGTTGGCGCCGGCGGCTGACTGGATCCTGAGGAACCCCAAGAGCGAATCCCGGATGACGCGCGATTCTCAACCGGTGCCAAAGGCGAAGGCCCGGGTCATCGAAGGGGAAGACGCCAGGTGCCTGGGTCAAGCAGAGAAATGGGATTTACTTTCCCCGTTCCTGAAACAGCACGGCCGCGAGGGTATTGCGTATGCGACGTTGCAAGATGGGATGGAGTACTTTATCGCTGAAACCGGGTACATCGCCTACACTCGGGTTCGGCATCCGCTCTTTGCGCGGCGACCAAAGCGCATAGCCTTTTCAGATCCGATCTGCGCAGCCGAGGATCTCCCGAACCTCATCCGCAGTTTTTTGGATCTGGACCGGCGCGCGGCCTTTTGCGTCATTTCCGAGCAGTGCGCCGAAGCGCTGCGGCCGATGGATTTCAAGGTGAACTGCATCGGGTATGAGCCGCTCATTCCCATTCAGGCGTACAATACGAAAGGGAACTGGAAAAAACTGGACCTCGTCAAACGCGCCCGGAACGAAACCCGGCGCAGAGGTGTAACCATTCGGGAAGAAGATGGGGTCAGCTTGAGCCTGCGCCAGCAGGAACTGAAAGCCCTCTCCGCTAAATGGATTGCTTCAAAGAAGATCAATGATCGTGAAATCTGGCTTTACGCGCGGCGGCCAGTGTTTGGGCACGAAGAAGGTGTGCGAAAATTCGTTGCCTACGACAGCGAGCGACGGGTTGCTGGATTTGCGTTCTACGATCCGATGTACCGCAACGGAACGGTTTTTGGGTATTCGGCGAACATCGTGCGCTGCGATGAGGAGCGCTTTGGACGACTGGGCACGGCGCTGCATATGGAAGCGATGGAGAAGTTTAAATCCGAGGGCAGGGAATCACTGAACCTGCTCCTGGCCCCCTTTGGGAAGCTGGACTGCGGCAACTTCAATGACGATTGGGGCGTAAAATTATTTTTCAAGCTGAGCACCCGCTTTGGCAACAGCATCTACAACTTCAAAGGGTTGTCATTCCACAAATCCAAGTACCGCGGGGTGGAACGACCGCTGTATTTTGCGTCGAACGGCATCCTCCCTAGCAGCGACATTTACCTGGCCTTTGCCTCAGCCGGTCTGGCGGATGGTGGCCTGACGATTTTCGGAAAGCTGATACGCGGCATGTTTGCTGGCGGCAGGAACTCCAATTGATTGAAAGAGGGCATGGACGGTGCGGCTGCCGTGCCCGGCCAAAGCACGAGAGCGTAATGAAACAACTACAGACTAGGTTAAGGGGAAGGGGCGCCGGGAGCGAACCTTTCATTTCTACAAATCTTTCATCGCTTTTCGGCGTTGGCATCGAGGGCGAGCTGGTCCGTAATCGATTGATTTTAAAGCGCGCCTGGGACACGTTCGGCATAGCCGACTCGAGCGCGGCTTCGGGTCGGGCAAAGTGAGACAAACATTTATTTATGGACAACGGCGCGGTCAAAGACAGCCTGGTGATTTGCCAGAACAGCCATGGTGTCGAAATCCGCGGGACCCTGTTGCGACTGACGCGCTATCTGGCGGTCTTTGAGGTTTATAGTCCGAGCCTTGTCCTGCAGACGTCCGAAGTGCTTGGGAACTTCAAGATTATCATCAATGAGCGCGTGATCTATGCCGGGCGCGCGGTGGTGGCCGCTTTGGTGGACGCAGGCACGATGGTAGTCTGTGAAGCCAAGCTCGATGAATCCGGTTTCACGCTCGCATTACTTTCACCCGGCGTTGACCCCGCTTCGCTGCATGAGGGTTTCGAAACCTTTCTCCGCCAGTGGCAGAGGCTCTATAAAGTGCTGCCCGACTTCAAAGTCGTGGTGGCCGACATGCAGACGTTCCTGACGGACCTGCGTTTGTGGCTGGAACAGGTGGAATTGGAGATCCGGGCCTCTCCGTCCGGCAACCGGTTGGAAATGGAACGGCGCGCCGTGCATGAAATCGGCCGCGCGATGGTCCCGGCTTTCGACGCCATGCATGAACGGCTGGAGAGCGTTTCCGAAGGGATTGAAGAGGAACTGCGGCCGGGGCATCAGAATTTTGCGAAACGGCAACTGCATTCGCTCGTTATGTGCTCCCCGTTCGCATATCGGACATACCACAAGCCGCTGGGCTATGCGGGCGATTACGAGATGGTGAATATGATTTTGCGTGATCCGTATGAGGGCAGTTCGTTGTTTGCCAAAGTTGTGAATCTCTGGTTTCTGAGCCAGTGGCCGGCCCGGGCGCACCGCAATCGCATTGGGCATTTGAAAGGTCTGTTAAAGGAGGAAGCCCGGCGTGGGGCCGGCTGGGGCCGGCCGATTCGGGTGTTAAGTTTGGGCTGCGGACCCGCTCGCGAGGTCCAGGAATTCCTTGCGGAAGACGCACTGTGTGAGCACGTTCAATTCAGCTTGCTGGATTTCAACGAGGAAACCATCCGGCACACAAGTGGGGTATTGGATGAAATTAAGCGGCGATACGGCCGGAGAACCCTTATCCAAGTCCAGAAAAAGTCGGTGCAACACGTGCTCAAAGAAGGAGCAAAACCGCATGCTGATGCGGCGGAAAAGAACTACGATTTGATTTATTGCGCCGGCTTGTTTGATTATCTTTCGGACCGGACCTGCGCGCAGTTGATGAATGTTTTTTATGATTGGCTGGCACCGGAAGGGTTGCTGGCGGCAACCAATGTGGATGACTACAAGCCGTTCCGTCACATGCTGGAGTTCGTATTGGACTGGCATTTGATCTATCGCGGGGCGGAGAAAAGTGCGGCTTTGCTGCCCCAGCGAGCTAAGGCTGAGAACGCACGCGTTTTCAAGGATCCCACAGAAGTGAACGTCTTTATCCAGGTGAGGAAACCCGGGCATGGATAGCGCAACCCCCAACAGCCGCGAGATACAGGCCGCGTTCGCGGAGTACGACCGCCGGGAGACGATCAGCAACTTCAAGGTCGCCTGCATCATCGGTATGATCCTGATGCCCGCTGGCGTCATTCTGGACAATGCTGTTTACCCCCGGTTGGCGGCGCAATTCCTCAAATTGCGGTTCCTGAATTCGGCCCTCATTGGCGCCTTTCTGACCCTATTGCTCACACCTTTGGGCCGCAAATACTACCGATTGCTGGGCATCACTCTGTTCATGCTGCCCGCCTCCTTTATGGCTTGGATGATCTACGCCAGTCCGGAGGGCGCGGCATCCCCCTACTATGCCGGACTGAACCTGGTCCTGCTGGTCCTGGCGTTCGTGTTGCACTGGACCTTCCGCGAAAGTCTTTCCGCCGCGGTGCTCGTCCTCGGTCTCTATCTGGCCGCGGCTTTGTTCCACCACGGCGCCGTTCGTCCGGAAGATCGGGGCGTCTTTACGAACAACATCTACTTTCTGGTGCTGACCGGAGTCATCGTGGCTGCCGGCAGCTATTTCCACAGCAAATCACGCTTCGGCGAATTTGCGTTTCGTTATCAGTTAGACAAGCAAAATCAGGTCCTTGCGTCCACGATCGAGCAGCTTAAGGAGGCCGAAACGCAACTGGTGCAGTCTGAAAAACTGGCGTCACTTGGGCGGATGAGCGCCGGCATCATCCATGAAATCAACAATCCCCTGAACTTCGCCACGACCGGCCTTTTCACACTGCGTAATAAAGGCAAATACTTCACTCCGGAGCAGCGAAAGGACTATCAGGAGGTCCTGAAGGACGTCGAGGAGGGGATTAATCGGGTGAAGAATATCGTGTCGGATCTCAGGATGTTTACCCATCCTGACACCGAAAGCCGGGAGCAGGTGGAGATTTCGGAAATCGTGGCCGCAGGGTTGCGGTTCCTCAGCAACGAATGGAAGGACAAGGTGCGGATCGAGCAGGTGTTGGTCGAGCGCCAGACCATCTGGGCGAATAAGAACAAAATGATTCATGTGGTTGTCAACCTGCTGCAAAATGCCCTGGACGCCTTGAAAATGAAGGTTTTTGAGGGGGAACAGCCGACGATTTGGCTTGAAAGCCGCATGGAAAAGGACAAGAGCATTTTCGTCGTTCGTGATAATGGAGCTGGCATTGCGCCGGAACACCTTGATAAGATTTTCGATCCATTTTACACGACTAAAGACGTCGGCGAGGGTATGGGACTTGGCCTGAGCATCTGCTACCGGATCGTCCAACAATGCGATGGCCGGATTTCAGTGAGAACGGAGCGTGGCAAATTCTCTGAATTTACGTTGGAATTTCAGACGAAGGGTTGAATCATTTGGAACGATAAGGCGACAAGCGTTATGCAGAATCCTTACGACTATAAAAAGTTTGCGATCCTCTACGTCGATGACGAAGAGAAGTCGTTGAAGTATTTCGCCCGCGCTTTTGAGGAACAATTCCGCGTTTTCACCGCCACCAATGCACAGGATGGATTCAAGCTTTTCGAAGAGCACAAAGACGACATTGGTCTGCTGATGACCGACCAGCGGATGCCGGGGGAAAAAGGGGTTTGGCTTCTGGAAAAAGCCCGGCAGCTCCGCCCACGCATCATCCGCATTCTTGCGACTGCTTATGCGGATATGGATGCGGCTATCGCGGCCGTCAACACCGGGGCGATTTACAAGTACGTCACCAAACCGTGGGACCCGCCGCAGCTCGAAAATACCATCAAGCGCGGCTTGGAATTCTTCATGGTGCAACGCGAACGGGACCAGTTGCTGCGGGAAAAAATGTCGGTGCTGCACAACATGATGATCGCGGACCGGGTTGTCAGCCTCGGCCTGTTGGCGGCGGGCCTGAGCCATCATATCCGCAACGCGCTCGTGGCGGTCAAGACCTTCCTCGACCTGGCCCCGGCCAAGATGGAAGAGGAGAAAGTGGATTTGGATAGCCTTCGCAATCCGGATTTCTGGAAGGGTTACTATAAAAACGTCCAGGGCCAGATCGACCGAATCAATAACATGCTCAAAGACCTTTGGACGGCTTCCGAAAAACCCGCTTTCGAATTTACCGACCGGGTGCAGTTGCGAAAGGTTGTCGCGGAGACGATCGACGCCCTTAAGGACGGGTTCGCCGCCAAGAGTATTCAGGTGGAGAACAACATTCCTGAATCACTGCCGGCAATGAATGTGGACAAGCCAAAGTTTTACCGGCTCTTTGAATTGCTGTTGAAAGACGAGATCGCCAGTTTGCCGGTCGGCAGCCATATTGTTCTTGCTGCTTCCCAGGTTGTGGCGGACAACCGGGAAATTCAGGTGCAGGTCAGCGACAACGGCCCGGGTCTGCCGAAAGAAGCGCTGCGGCTTGTGTTCGATCCCTTCGTCGTCCGGAGCGACAGCCCAATGGAGTATGGCATTCACCTGATGGCCTGTTTTTTCATCGTGCATCACCATGGCGGGCACATCGATGCCCGGAGTGAGGCGGGTCAAGGAACAACGTTTACCCTCCACCTGCCCACTAATCCCAATCTGGCCCCTCCAGTTCAGGCTGAACCTGAATTGCTTCGGAAAGTGTTGCTCAACGAAACTCTCTGGGAGCAGCTGATCACCTCAGAGTAAGCCATTTTCGGCGGGGGCATCGGGGACCGTATTGGGGCAAACAGTGGGTAGAGGACCGCCCGCTCTGAATTTGTTCCAGTTGCCATCGGGAAATGGCGTTGTAAATTCATGCCTTGGAGAATCCCTTGGACTGGGTCGGGTGGATTGCCCGGGGCAGAGAATCAGGATTCCTCGTTATTGCCTAATGCTGTCAGGAATGCATATTATCTGGCCCAACAATCGGAGCATAAGAATCGGGGTTTATGGGTCATGTAACAATCGCAGTTGCGAGCGGTGGGAGTTTTTTCCAGCCGAACGATGATCTAAGGATTGCCAACGGCAGCAGGATGGCTTCTAATGGAAGGGTGGACTTGTTGTGCGCTTGCATTAGCCGCTTGACAATCCTGGCTTTCGCCGGAGTTGTGCTGCCATGAAAACGCTGCTTGTGCTGGCCCAGCATCCGGACTTGGCGGAATCTGTTCGCGCGGGACTTAATCCGGAACAATACCGTGTGTTGCACCGGGTGAGCGTGGATGAGGCGGAGCCGATGCTGGCTCATGGCCTCGTGGATGCCTGTATCGCCGATGTCGAACTGACGAGTGTTCAGGGCATTTGGTTTCTGGAGCGGATTCGCCGGCGCGCACCCAAGTGTCCGGTCATCATTTATACAGGTGCCCGGCAATGGGAATGGGAGGAGGAAGCATACCTGCAAGGCGTTACGTATGTGCTTACGAAACCAGTGCGCCCACGGATGCTCGCAGCGCTCCTTGATCGCCTCTTGCTTGCGTCCCCACCCGCACGTCCAGCTTTGCCGCTGATTTCACCATTCCCCCAGGAGGCCGCAAAGAATGTGGAAGGGGGGGCTTCGCCCGCTCCAGGCACCGCCCAAACGTTGAGTGTTTTGCGGGAATTCTCCGGGATCCTGACTCACTCGCTCAACGCGGAGGGAATGCTGAAGCAATTTCTGCTGTTCTTGCGTGAGATTCTCAGCATTAATCGCGCGGCTATCTTCTTGCGCCCACCCTTCGCCGCCCTTGGCGGTACCACTACGCCAGAGGAAAAGCGCCAGTTACGGGCCGCGTGCGCCATTGGACTATCCCGGGGTTTACTGGAGCATTTCGAATTGTCCTTTGAAGGCGGCATCGGCGGGCACCTCTTCCGGCATGGCCGCATCCTTCGGCGTTTTAATGATGAGGTGCGAAACGACGTCGAAACCCAGAAGGAGTTCGAGCTGTTGGGCGCGGAGGTTGCCGTGCCAATTCTGGACCGGGAAACGATTCTGGGCGTGGCGGTGTTCGACGGCCGCATCACGGGCGAGCCGTTGGCAAACACCGAGCTGCAGCTTATTTTCCATTTGCTTGAGCAGTTGGGGTTGGCCATCAAGAACATCTGGCTCCATGACCAATTGGCCAGTAATCACGAAATGATGGCTGATATCCTGCGCGAGCTTAGCAGCGCCTGTGTGGTCGTCAGCCGTGATTTGGACATTCTCCATGCTAACAAAACGGCGCGCAGATATTTCAGCCGTGCCGAAACGCGCACGGGTGAAATGGATTTCAGCGATTTGCCGCAAATCCTCGGCGCTAAAGTCTATCAGGTTCTCAAGACGGGCTCAGCCATATCCCATTTCAAGTATGAGCCCGAGAATTCCCCGGGCACGGTCTATAACATCAATATCGTTCCCTTCCAGCGGCAGCAACCCGGCCTGCCCGCATCCGCATTGTTGATGGTGGAGGACCTGACGCAGAGCGAGCAGTTGCAACGGCTGGAAATTGAGGCTGCTAATCTGCGTTTGGTCAAGACGATGGCCGACCGGCTGACCCATGAAATCGGCAATGCCATGGTGCCGCTTTCCACGCATCAGCAATTGCTTGCGGATAAGTGGAAGGACCCCGAATTCCGGGCTTCCCTCGATGTGGCGCTGGCTGATGGGGTCAAGCGCGTTACGCGCTTGATCAATCAAATGCGTTTCCTGGCCCGCGACACATTGCTGTCGCAAGATGCCTTTCCCATCGCGCCACTTCTCGAGGAGGCCTACAAGGAGGCATGTAAGTATCAGCCCGTACGGACCGCGCAACTGCGGTACGACATCGGCAGCAAACCGATTATGCTGATGGGTGACCGGGCGGCACTCAAGCATGCCCTGGCGGAGGTGATGCTAAATGCCTTGCAGGCCAATCCAACCGACCCGAAAATCGGTGTCTGCCTGCATGAAGAATCCAACGGCAACGGCTTGCAGGGACTGCAAATCGAAGTTCAGGACAATGGTGCCGGCTTCACGCCGGAAGCCGCCCAGAAAGGATCCGCGCCGTTTTTCACAACCCGGAGCGTTGGCCTCGGTCTCGGCCTGACAGTCAGTCGCAAGATCATTGAAACGCACCACGGCAAACTGGAAATTGTTACGCCCAAATCCGGCGAGGCCGGTATTGTGCGGATATCATTGCCCTTCGATGCTTCAGCGGCCTTGCCGGCTTGAGCGAACCAAAAAGCTCCATTGGCAGCCTGGTGTTTTCTCTTGTTGGCCGGTCCCGATCCGTTAGGATACTTTTGTGTTATATGAGTCAGGTTTAGTGAGTGATCCGTTGGTGCACAGCAATAACCTTTGACGATGCCTTCTCCTACGCCAGTAGATACTGCCGCAAAGTCAGCGGGGACGGTTGCGTCACCAAGGCGCAGACCCTGCCTTTTAATCGTGGACGATGAGGAGGGACCGCGCGATTCGTTGCGCGTTATTTTCAAGGACGATTACGACCTGCTTCTGGCGGAAAATGGCGCTGTCGCTGTCGATCTGGCCAAGAAAAACAGGATCGATGTGGCGGTTCTTGACATTCGCATGTCTGGCATGTCCGGCATCGAAGTGCTCGAGCGGCTGAAGTATGTTGACCCGGCGATCGAGGCCGTGATGATGACGGCCTTTGAAACCACGGACACGATGCGGCAGGCGTTGCGTTTGCGCGCATGCGATTATATCAACAAGCCGTTCGACATCTCCACTATGCGAGCCGCCGTTGCGAACGCGATTCAGCGGCGTACGCTTGAGAGTGAAATCCATACTAACGCGGAGAAGCTTCAGCAACTGTTGAATGAGTTGCAGAACCAGAAGATCGAGGAGCAGATGGCGCAAACACGCGGCGAAATTTACGCCAGCATCATCCACGACATCAATGGGCCCCTCACGGTCATCTCCGGCTTCATCCAGCTTATGAACCAGCGGATCGGCAATGCGACGCGGCTCGAGGTTGAAGATTTGGAGTTCATCAAGGACCGGCTCAGAACCATTACCAGGCAGGTTACCAATTGCATCGAAATTTCTCGCCGTTACCTCGGCTTCCTGCGCCGGCAATCCGACGATGTGCCACGGATTGGCGTTAACCAGCTCCTTACGGACCTGGGCCATCTCGTTCGCGTTCATCCGAGCCTGCGCAACAACGAATTTGCGGTCCGCCCGCTTAGCCAGGACATCGCTGTTCGTATGAATGGGACGGATGTCATTCAGGTTTTGCTCAACCTTGTCGTCAACGCCTTCCAATGCGAGACAAAGGCGCATGCCGTGGAAATTGAGGGCAGCGTCGTGCCGCAGCCGCTTGACCTCACGGCTTTCAAGGACGGTCCTCAGAACCGGTTGCTCAACGTGGAGAATTTCGATAACACGGCGCCGCTGTTGATGCTCCTTGTCCGCGATACCGGGCCGGGGATTTCACCAGAGCTTCTGCCCAAGATTTTCCAGCCCTATTTTACCACGAAAGGGGCGCGGCAGGGCACGGGCTTGGGGCTGAATATTGTGCAGCGGCTGATCAAGGAAGCCAAAGGCGCTCTGCACTTGCATACCCAAGTGGGCCAGGGCACTACGTTTACGATTTATCTTCCAGCCGCGCCGCTGCCTACTATTTGACCCCGGTAGGCAGCATGAACCGCGCAAAATCAAACCCTTTAGGGCATTGGTCAGAAAAGTTTCGCGTGGCTCAAAAATGATTCGGCTCGCGTTCGAGGAATCGGCCACGGCCAATCTTCCCGACGAACTTCCCATCCCGTGCGGCAACCTGTCCGCGCACGGTAACGACGTGCGGACGGCCTTCAATGGCCAATCCTTCGAAGGGGTTGTAATCCACATTCATCATCTGTGTCCTCATCGACAACGTGCCGCGGTAGGCCGGATCGTAAACCACAAGGTCGGCGTCACTTCCGGGCTGGATCGTGCCTTTGCGCGGAAAAAGGCCGAACAGTTTCGCGGCCTGGGTGCTGGCGGCCTCGACAAAGCGGTGCAAGTCCAGTCGGCCACGCTTCACCCCATAGGTGTAAAATGCGTTCACCCGGTCTTCGAGCGAAGGGATGCCGCTGGGAATCTTTGTGAAATCTTTCTCCCCCATCCGTTTCTGTGACGCGAAATCAAACGGCGCATGATCTGTTGCCAGTGTGTCGATCAGCCCGTCTCTCAGCGCGTTCCACAGCACCTCCTGATTCGCCCGGTCCCGTAGCGGCGGTGACATGATGTACTTGGCTCCTTCAAACTCCGGGCGCTCCGCGCACGTCTTGTCGAGAAGCAGGTACTGAATAAGCGTTTCGGTCCACACCTTCACACCGCGATATCTGGCGGCGACCGCTTCGCGCAATGCCTCAACACAACTCAAGTGAACTACATAGACATGGGCATCGTTTACTTGCGCGAAAGTCAGGAGATGATGCACCCCCTCCGCTTCGACCAATGGCGGACGGCTCTCATAATGCCATTCGGGGCCGGCTTTGCCTTCGGCCACCAATTTCGTTTGCAGGGCCGTGATTAGATCCGCATTCTCGCAATGCGCCGTAGTAATAACGCCCAGCTTTCTGGCCAGACGCAGTGTCTTGTAAAGATCTTCGTCCGTCAGGCCAAAAGCGCCCTTGTAAGCTAGGTAAACCTTGAAGCTGCTGACACCGCGCCTGACGATCTCAATGAGCTGTTTTTCCGCCGCATCGTCGTACCGGGACACCGTCATATGAAAGGTGAAATCGCAGGCGCTATGGCCCTGAGCTTTGCCCAGCCACAACTCGAACCCCGCCATTGGTTCTTCCGAGCGGTCCGGGCCCAGCATCTCGATCCAAGTTGTCGTGCCGCCCACGAGGGCCGCTTTGCTCGCGGTTTCGTGGGTGTCTTTGGCGAACGTTCCCATGCACGGCAGGTATATGTGCACGTGCGGGTCAATAAAACCGGGGAAAACGTATTTGCCTGTAGCGTCGATAACCTCCGCGCCCGGTGGCGCCGAAAGGCCGGATCCGATGCGGGTAATGGTTTCGCTTTCGCACCAAATGTCGGCTCGGTAGCGCTCACTGGCAGTGACAATTTCCCCGTTCCTGATTAGGAGACCCATCATTCACTTCTACAGTACTCCCATGGAATTTTCAGTAGAAAAAACCCGCAAGCTGTTTTTACCGAAGGCACTTGTGTCGATCCGGTCCCTTCCGTTGAGAGCGCTTCCGGGTTCGTCAAAAGAAGCGTTGCTTTCCCGATGCGCAGCAGTATGTTGACAAACACAGGAACGAATTCAATCCATGAGAGCTCCCATTCCTAAGGACGAAAAGAAACGCCTCAAAGTTCTCTGGCAATACGAAGTCCTCGACACCATCCCCGAGGAAATGTTCGATGATTTGACCGAGCTGGCCGCGCGCATTTGCGAAGCTCCAATTGCCCTGATTACCCTGGTGGATGAAAAGCGGCAATGGTTCAAATCGCG
>CAIQQM010000211.1 GCA_903873945.1 uncultured Verrucomicrobiota bacterium | reverse complement strand
GGCTACGTCGCTAGTCTCCGGTGCTTGGGTCGTATTCATAAACAGATGTGTTTTTTATCTCTGTTTGGCGGCGTTTTCGTCATGCGCTCACTCCCATTCTAGGGCGGGGAACCGTTTTTCCGTCTAGCCTGCCGGGAAAACCCCCAGTTCCGGCAGGAGCGGTGCCTGTTCGAAGGGGAGATTATCGACCACCTCCCTGGGGAACATGTAACTGACCTCCCACCCTAGGCCGTTCATGTTTTGCAGCTTGCTCACCCCGAGATTGAACAGGTGCTGGGACCCCAGACAAAGCAGCATCAGGTAGAGGCCGTGGCGCTGGCCTTCGGCATGGCGGCTTGCGCGTCCGGCGTGTGGAATGATCGGGCGGGGCAAAGGTTTGGCGGAGCAGTCGATGACGTAGTCCAAGTCGGGCACATCAAGGCCTTCACTCCAGAGATCGGCGCACAGGACGCGGCGTATTTCTCCGGCGCGCAGCCGTTGCAGAATGTCCTGCCGATATTCCGGGTGTTGCCTGCGGTGGATGAAGGTGTATTGCGGCAGCTGCCGGCGGAGGATAATACCGAGCCGCACGGTGTCGGCACAAACCAGCACCTTCGCCGCCTCCGGCAGGTTGGAGTTGATTCCCTTTAACGTTGCGCCTAAGGCGGGGTTTTTCAGGTAGGCGGCCCGCGTCAGTTCATAGAGGGACAAACCCCCGGCGAGCGGTCGTGGCGTCAGCAGCGGAAACACGAACACCCGCAGAGGAACGATTCCCTTCTTCCCGGAGCCGGCCTGAATCTCCAGTGTGCCGTCCGCGCTCTTAGCGAGCAGGGCGGGTCCGAAAACCACGGAATTGAGCTCGTGGGAATTGTCCGCGCGGACCGGCGTGGCGGTTAACCCCCAGCAGTAGGTCGGCCGGAACTGATTGAGGAAGGGGATGCGACCGGGCACTGGAAGCCGGTGGACCTCGTCGCAAATCCAGGCGTCGAATTCGCGCAAGGCGTATCCGCCATAGGCCAGATCCCCTTGAACGAAATCCTTCAGTGCATCCAGGTGCGTGACCATGATCCGCCCCCTTTCGGATCGGCGCGGCATGTGGATGCCGATTTTCTCCTCGGACAATGCCTCGGCCAACGCTGCATGAATCTGCTGGGCCGCCGTTATCTCATCCGTGGTAACCAAGACCTTGAAATGTCGGGGCAACATGCGCACCAGCCCACAGACAAGGAGAGTTGTGCCGACTCCAGCAGGCCGTACCACAATGCCGGAGGAACGGGCTTGGGCCACCACCTCCAGCGCCTGGTAACAGTCCGGCGGATATTCGGCCTGGTTGACCCGGCTCAGGTCCAGCGGCGGGCGCAACCGTTGATCTTTGATCTCGAGGGCCAAATTGAGCCGGCGGGCAGCCGCCTCGACCAGGTGCAACGCGTTGGGGTAGGTGCGGCACGTTCTGGTCTGAGCCTCATAGTGAGCGTAGGAAACCCGTTCGGGCGTGGTCCGGAAGTTGCCTTGATCAAAAGAAACGTTCTGGCGCACGTATACCAGCGCGTCGGCCAGCTCGGGCGGACACTCTCTTATCGTGAGCGAACTCCGCGTCACCGTAACTGGGATGCTGTCGTTCATCCGGACGCAACTGCTGCCTCCGCCACCGGTTTGGCGCTGTTGACTGCCGGCAGGGTGATGAAGTAGGCGCTCACCCGGTGCGGGTTTACCGAGTAAAAGGGATCGTGCCCGGGATCTTTGACCTTCTGGAGAAACCCGACTGTTTTCGGGTCGTCGGCGAATCGGCTGAGGTTGCCCCGGACGCGAAACTCGCCGGATTGATAGTTGTGCGAGCAGGTCACGTAGAGGTATTTCCTGGCTCGCGAACACGCGACATAATAAAGGCGGCGCTCTTCCTCAACCTGGTTGCGTTCCAGGCCAAACCCCGGCGACGGGAAAACCTTCTCGGTGTTGCCGATGACGAATACCGCGGTCCACTCCAGTCCCTTGGCGGAATGAATGGTGGAAAGCGTCAAGCCCCGGAACACCTCCTTTTGGTCCCGGCTGGTCACCAGCTCGCTGATGAAGTCCTTCACTAGCCCGATGTGGCTGGTGGCCAGCTCGATGATGTAGTTCTGGATGTCCCCGATATGGTCCTCCATGCGCTCGGGCAGCTGGGCGGCGCTGGTGACCTTGATCATGCGCGGGGACACGT
>CAIQQM010000210.1 GCA_903873945.1 uncultured Verrucomicrobiota bacterium | reverse complement strand
GAGCACGAAACGGTAATCGTCTGTTTGCAGATAAAAGGTGGCGATCGAGTGCATCGCCTCGTGCGCCGCCATGAATGGCCAGCATGGGGCTCCGAAGTCCCGGCTTCCCTCCCCGATATACAGGATTGACGGGAGTTGGCCGGGCCGCGAGTCCACACCCCAGGTGTTGAAATTGGGCAGTGCCTGCACCTGCTTCAAGTTGTGTTCCGGAACGATGCCGGCCAGCCGCCGAATTGCTTCGCGGGTGTTCATGGTTGCTGCCCTCGGTTCATTTGGAACTCAAGCGCTTCCAGGCGACAAAACCGACCAGAGCGACGCAGACGATGATCCAGGTGATTAAAGACCGCCTCCCACCCTTTTTCTCCTCCGGCGGCTCGGGGGCGGCGGCCACGGTGACCGCTTTCGCGATCTCCGCTGGCTGGCTCCTGATAGGAGCCGGGGCTTCGAGCAACTTGTAGCGGGAGTCTGCGGCAACGATCCCCACCTTGGCCCCGGCGTTTCGCGGCAAGAGCAGCCCCCTTTTTGCGGGCTCCAGCGCCTTAGCCGGGTTGCTGCGATCCCTGGCTTCAGCGCGCGTGGCGCCTGGCGAGGGATTTCTGTTGAGAGGATTGGGAGAGCCATAGCCGGTTCCATACCCCATCCCTCCTCCATTAATGCCTTCCGAACCGGCGCTGCCCGTTGGACTGGGGTTGTTTGTGGCGGGACCGCTGGCTGCACCCGGTTCGTCGTACTTGATGGTAACGTTCTGAGGGGAGACGATCTCCAGGCTGACCGGTTGCCCGTACTGCCCATCGAAGCCTCGGAACTCAGTTTCCGGCAGCACGATGCCACCTGGGAAACTAACCTGCAGCGCTTCCAAAGCGGGGACGCCCTGTCCGACCCAGGGGACCTGGAATTGCCCGATCATGCGTTTGGGAACCAACACGAGGGCGTTGGAATCGCCGACGCGGCTAAGGTAAACCGTATCGTAGGTCTGGTTGTCCACGCTGATCCAGCCGGGCGAAGTCCCCCAGCAGAAAGGGACGAACACGATTGCCGTCAGACACAGGCCCATTGCTCTCATGCTTCCATTTTAGGTTCGCCAGCTCCCACTGCTACAGCGGCTGCGATGTTTATCGGAGGAAAGACCCTGTTGAACTAAACCTGTTTCCGACGGGATGCAGGCAAAGTGCATGGGCACTAAAATGGTAGGTATGGGAATTCTGTTTAACCCAAGCCGGCTTCGTGTCGGATTCACGTTGATCGAGGTTGTTTCCGTCGTGGCGGTCATCTTGATTCTGGTCGGCATCATCACCATTCGTCTGGGCGATTTGCGCTCCTCGGCCTTGTCCACTTCTGCTCGCGCCTTGGAGAAGGAGTTTTCCAAAGGAGTGGAAGAGTTGGCCTCTAATGGAGTCGATCTGGGTCCGCTGCAGAGCGCGGCGGCCAGCGGTGCATTGGTTTCGCAGATGGGGTCGGACCCGAATTACATGTCCCTGCAGTCGGCGGTCTACCGTCTTTCCAGCCCGGAGGCGGCGAATCCTGCGTTGGTTTCGGGTGCGCTAACCCAGCTCAACACCTTGCTTTCCGGGCGGGGTTTCGGCTTGGTCAACGGGGCGGTCGGCCCGGAGCTTTTGGCCGCTTTCAACGCGGATTTGGTGGTGGTTCGGGATTCCGGTCATTCCGTTCGCGGCGTGTATTTGCGCTTATCAAAGCCATGAAGAAGGGATTCACCTTGGTCGAGTTGGTGGGAGCCCTGGTAATCATCGGCATCCTTGTCAGCATGGTCTTGGTCGCGACCGGCAACTCCCGGGATCGCGCGTTGCAAACCCGGATTGCGGCGGACGTGGAGGCCATCAACTCGGCCAAGGGGCTGTGGGTCTTGGATCACAACGGCGCCGCGTTTCCTTCGGATGAACCCGGGCGCTTCGATGCGATCCGACGGTATCTTGAGGTTAGCCGATCCTTCCCCTCCATGTCGGATTTCGAGGCGCCTGGCGCGGTCTATCTCATCAACGAGATTGGAATCGCGCCTTCCCACTACCCCTGACATGCACCAGAAAGCTCACTTCCAACCCGGTTTCTCCCTGGTCGAGGTCGTGGCCGTGATGGCGCTGCTGCTCCTCATCATGGGCCTTGGACTGTGGGGACTGGGGGGTACGCGGGCACGGCAACTGACCGGGAAGGTGACTCTGGATCTGGCGCGGATTGATTCGG
>CAIQQM010000209.1 GCA_903873945.1 uncultured Verrucomicrobiota bacterium | reverse complement strand
GGCGACCGGCAAAACCTGCAATGCATTGCACGTCGGCAGCGCGTAATCCGCCAGAATCACATCGAAAGCCTCCTTTTCCAAAGCCGCAATGAAATCGGCGGAGTTGTCCACCAAGACCATCTCGACGCGCAGCCCGTCCTTCTCGAGCATTGCTCTCACCAAATCGCAATAGTCCGGATCGTCTTCCAGGTGTAAGATGCGCAGCGGCTTGTCCATGACACAGTTTTCTCTACAAATTCCCGATAAAAGCAGCAATCGGAATGCCAATAAGCAGCGGTCCATGAGATTGTTACATCGAATCCAACTGGCTGGCAACTGCGCATTCTCGAAGGAACGGGATGTGTCCTGCTAAAGACCAAAATCCTCACGTCTTACGCCAGGGATTTCATTGGGATTATTTTGATGCCGCTTCCGCACATATCCTCGCGAATTTTTGCAAACGGTATCAGATTTGACTTACACTCTCTCAAATCCCACCGCACTGGGGCAGGGCGCTTTACAGCCAATCGTTGAGGCGATCGCGGAGGAGTTTGCGGGCGCGGTAGAGGCGGTTTTCAACAGCCTTGGGAGTGGTGTCGAGGATGGCAGCGGCTTCGGCGGCCGAGACGTCCTCCCATTCGCAAAGAATGACGGCTTCCCGCAGCTCGGCAGGGAGTTTTGCCACAGCAGCTCGCACCACCGCGGCGCGTTCCGCGGCCACCGCGGCGCCCCCAGGAGACGGTTCGGATGAAAGGAGAACCTCCCCAATGCTCTGACCGGTGGTTTCACTTTCGGTGTCAAGGGAGACCGTGGGGTGGCGGGCGAGCCAACGGTAATGGTTGCGGGCGAGATTGGCGGCAATTGTGTAAAGCCAGGCGGTGAATCTAGCACCGGGTTTGAAGCGGGTGCGATGCTGATAAACCCGCACGAAGGTTTCCTGCGCCAGGTCATTCGCATCGTCTTCGTTGCCCAGCATCCGGCAGAGGAATTGGAAAACCGGCCGGGCATGGCGAGCCATCAGGTCGTTGAGCGCGGCATCTTGCCCACCCGCCAGCCGTTCCATGTCCGCACGGTCAAGGGCGGGGGCGTCAATGGTGTCCATGAGGCGAAGACGTGTCTATGGACATCGTGTTCTCGATCTGTTCGTGAAAACCGAAGGTAATACGTTGCATCTCAGCCAAGTACCGTCGGCCCTGTTCGGGCGGCATGGCCCGGCTGACTTCGTAAAAGTATCCAAGCATGTTGGCCTGGCACTGGCCGCGCAGTGCGCCAACCTCAGCAAGTTTTTGTTGCGCCTCAGTAGTCATCATGCCCTGGGCATGATCGAGCACCGCCTGAAGTTCTTTCTTCTTGGCGGCGATACGGGCGCAGTTCTCGCGGCACCGCGGCAGGTAACCTTCGTGGAGTTGCCGGATGCGCTGCATCTCGGCATCGCTGAGCCGAAACTCACGACGCAGCCAGACGAGCCCGTTAACCCTGCCAGCAAGCTCATGTGCACAAATCTGCCGGGCCAGCACATACGAAGTGCCGGTGATGGCCGCGCAAGCCAGGAGCGCCCCGGTGAGGATGAGCAGGGATCGGCGCATGGCTCACTGGCGCAGGGCGGGCGGGCTTACGGAGTCCAGGTAGCGCTCTTTGGCCAGGTCGTTGATGTGGCTGACGCTTAAGGCGACACCCAGGGAAAGGCCAAGCACAAGCATCGCCGCGGTTAGCGCGAAGGTCTGGCGCGGGCGTAGGAACCAGGCCGCGAGAGCATCAAGCCAGCCCGCGCCGGACAGAGTTGGGGCGGACCCTTCCGTCTGTTCAATACGACGCCAAACGGCATCCTTAAAGCCGGGCGGTAGCTCGGGCGTAGGTCGGCACTCGCGCAAAAACGTGCGCAGTTTCCCATCCTCCGGCGTTTGGCTATTGGTCTTCATAAACTACAGGACTAAGCTTCACAACACACAGAAGTTAGTGGCCTTCTCAACGCCTGGCAATGATGGGCATCGGCCAGGGTCTGACAACGCAATGATCCACTGACGCGGGTTATGGCTTGCAGCATGCGCCCGCCCCCGTCGCGTCGCAACATGCGCCCGCCCCCGTCGCGTCGCAACATGCACACGCTCCCGTTGCGTCGCAGCATACACACGCCCCCGTCGTGTCGCAGCACGCACACGTCCCCGTTGCGTCGCAGCACGCACACGTCCCCACCGATTCGCAACATGTGCACGCCCCGATCGGCTTGTCGGACTGGGCCTTGTGGCATTGTGCCACCTGTGGGAAGTCAGCCAGAACCTTGGGGCTGGCGATCACCTCGCGGTTACGCGCAAGCAGGTTTGGGTCGGCCGTTGTGACCTGGACCCTCTTGATTTGGTTTGCCTGGGCCTTTGGCGACAGCACCGGTTCGGCAGCGTTTGAGCTGATGGTGCCAAGCGTGATGGCAACGGCCAGCGTGATGATCAGAGTCGGATTCTTGGTATTCATATTCTTATTGCTTCAGTTTGGGCGGCTTTTTCTAGCCGCCGTTGTGTCTGCTTGTTATTACACCGGCGACAGAGAAATCCCTCTGGAATATGTCCATGCTCCAATTTCACCGGGGCAGAGTTCATCTTTAAGTGATCCGCCACACCCCTTTGAACCATTTCACGGGTGGCAGAGGAATACGGCAGAAATCCCCAGTCCGTGTTCACCTGTTTGTAATCCGTCTTGCTAAGCAAAGGCCAAGCAAGCTGCTAATCACGAGAACGCTCACCCTATTAATGCCTGGTCGTGTCGAATTTGAAACCAGCACTGCGCCACCTCCCCTCTCGTGGATCTGGTTCCTACCCCGACACCACCAGGGAAATCTGGCGCGAGCACGCAGTACGGGTTTGTGTTGATCTTGGCCGCGATTCTGACCGCGCAGGTTAGCCCCACAACCATCTCAAAGGTGCCGATGGCAAAGCGGTGAAGCTTGTCAATGTAGCCTCCTTCTAGCTACAAAATGGTGGCGGTAAAGCCTCCGACCTCCTAAGTCTGAGCAGTAACTTGGGGAAGTTCAATATGCGCAGGCGTTGGCAATGAAAAGCAAATCAACCGAACGGTCGGGTCCGATGGAGCCTTGAGCGTGAAGATCTGCTATGGAGATAGAAAAGGCAAACGAAAAAATTCTGAGTTGGCCGGAAATCTGCCGGTGACGGAGCGTTCGACCCCTGGCAGCGAGCACGGGTCCTCTTTTGAGAAAGTGCCGCTTAACCTGTCCAGTAAAGGACGTTTAATCTTCGTCTGCACTCTTTTGTTCGTCGTTGTTAGCTGTGTTTTCCTCCCTTCGCTGCGCAACGATTTTGTCGAGTGGGATGACGATACGAGCGTTTATCAAAATCCTCAGCTCAGTGGGTTGAATATCGAAACGCTCAATTGGATGTTCACGGACTTGCGTTACGTCTGGCGCTACATGCCCTTGGTCTGGCTCACGCGGGAAATTATCTACGAGTTGCAGGAAATGGCTCCCTTTGGGTATCATCTCATCAGCCTAGTTGTGCATAGTTTGACCGCCGTTTGGTTGTTCCTACTGATTCGCAAGTTGCTACCGATGGTTCTTCCCGTGGAAGGTAAGCCTGCGCCCAATGCCTACCGGCTGGCTTGCCCTGCGTTTGGTGCCCTGCTCTGGGCAGTGCACCCGCTGCGGGTAGAGGCGGTGGCTTGGGTTTCCGGTTACCCTCATTGTCAAAGCGCCTTCTTCATGCTCCTCTCCTTATGGCTTTATTTGGAGGCAGTTACTTCTCTCGGCAACCAATGGAAACGCTGGTGTTACTGGCTGTCGGTTTTATTCTATTTGGCCTCTTTGTTTTCATTTCCGAGTACTCTTGGTCTGGTCCCGTTGCTGGTCATTCTCGATGTCTATCCTCTGAGGCGTTTTGGCCATGGACAGGGCCGATGGTGGAACGCGGCTGCCCTCCGGATTTGGGTGGAAAAGATGCCATTTGCAGCTCTGGCGCTCCTGGCGATTGGAATCAGTCTTCTGGCCCGCTTCCACCCGCCACCCGGATGCGCTCAGCCGGTCTCGCTGGCGCAATTCAGCCTCTTCGCCCGCGGCATGCAGGCATGCTATGTCTGGAGCTATTTTTTGTGGAAGCCTTGGGTGCCCTTCGGCTTGTCGCCTGTGTACACCACCTTGGTTGAGTTTAATCCGGCGGCTTGGCCGTTTCTCTTGAGTGCGGCCCTAGTCATTGGCTTGATGGTTCTGCTCGTTTGGAAACGCAGGCAATGGCCTTGGGCTCTGGCGCTATGGGCCTCGTATCTGGTCCTGCTGGTCCCGGTGCTGGGCCTGACCGAGCACCCACATTATCCTAGCGACCGCTACAGTTACATCCCGGCTATGCTTTGGTCGGTGCTGCTGGTTGCGGGACTGTTCAAGTTGCGCTGCAAGCCGAAAATTTTTGCTGGAAGCGCGGCTGTTTCGCTCGTTTTGATTGCAATCTTGGCGACGATGAGTATTCGACAAACGCGAAACTGGCGGGACAGCGTCAGCCTTTTTGAATGTGTTCTTGCCAGGCTCGGCAACGATCCGTACCGCACGGACATTTATTTCCGGCTGGGGAACGTGTATGTTGCCCAGAATCGGCTGGACGAGGCGATCCGCCAATACCGGGAAGCTATCCGTCTGAAACCGGATTACGCCGAAGCCCACAACAACCTTGGCGCCGCCTTCCTCAACAAAGGCCAAACCGCCGAAGCGATCGGCCAGTTCAAGGAAGCCCTCCGCCTCAAGCCGGATGACGCCCAGGCTCACAACAACCTCGGCGCCGCCCTCCTCAACCAAGGCCGAACCGACGAGGCGATTAGCCAATTCCAGGAAGCCATCCGTCTCAAACCGGATGACGCCGGCATCCGCAACAACCTTCGGAAGGCCCTCCTAAAGAAAGGCCAACTTGACGAGGCTATCTGCCAATTTCAGGAAGCCATCCGTCTCAAACCGGATGACGCCGACGCCCACAACAACCTCGGCGCCGTCCTTCTCGAGAAAGGCCAAATCGAGGAGGCGATCAGCCAATTGCAGGAAGCCATCCGTCTCAAACCGGATAACGCCGAGGCCCACAACAACCTGAGTATCGCGCTCGGTAAGAAAGGCCGAGCCGGCGAAACGACAAGGTAATTCCCCGAAACCATCCGCCACATCCCCTTGAACCATTTCACAGGTGGCAGATACGCCGCGCTTTTTCGGCGCGGCCCCGAAAATCAACTTGCTTCGGGACTTCGTTAGAGCAGAGTATTTGCGGGCATGACGGAAGGGTGGCTGAGTGGTTAAAGGCACCTGACTCGAAACCGAAGAAAGCGTTTTTTCGTTTTTTTGTCCCTCGTTGCAAATCCTTATCCCACCTTGCAAACATTGGATAATTGACACTTCCCGGTTCCACACTTTTTCAAGAAAGTTTTCTCCATCTTTTCCCATTTTCGCCAAAATTTTTGCCGCGTGTATGAAATGCGCGTATGAAAAATGTCTTTTTAAAATGCTGAAACAAAGAGGGGGAATTCCCTTCGCAAATGGTCGAAAAATAAGGGATTTTTGCAACTCGATCTAATGTCCAGTCGGTGCCCTTTAACCAACCCGTATTCTAGCGCTCCGCGTCCTGCTCCTGTGTCCAGCCTATTTCTCCAACCCACAATAAATTTCTCGGTAAATCCGGGAATTTAATTATTTGGCCCACAATAAATTCCCCGATAATTCTGGGAAATTAATCAAAGAATATTGCCAGAATATCTGGAATTTAGGTTTTGTTGGCATCAGGGGTATTTTCCGTGGGTTATTGTTTTTTTTGGGGGGGGATAGTTGGAATTATCGCTAAAATTCACCTTCCAGAATAATCGAGAAATATTTGAAATTATTCACGGCAAGGGTGCACGGTGTGTCCTACAGGTCTGCCATGATTGCCGCCTCTGCTCGGGTCACTCAACGCAAATATATGTCAGCGCCAGGACTCGTGGCCGTGGCTTGTTGCGGCGCTTGGACTAAATTGTGTGCGCTTTCCAGCGACGCCATGCGAGGAGCAGACCGCTCAAAGCGGACAAACCAACAATGCTTGGTTCGGGAATTTCGCTGGAAGAAAACTGAATGTTATCAATCATATCATGGCCACCTGGCACGGTGGTAAAAAGCAACTGTCCGGTTTGACCTTCAAACCTTGAAATGTCGGCCCCGTAAATGTTGTAATTTGCGGTGCTTCCAAGCACTGTCAGTGACAAGGTCTGCCCATCAAAAGAAACATCATTTGCACCGATATTACCCCAAAAGATAAGTGAAAGCGCATTTCCTGGAACTTGCCCTGTTTGCCCTATTCCTGCGGTTCTTAGGAACCCCGGATAGTTAAACCCTCCAAGTATTATAGAGTAATTCCCTTGAATGGACGGACGAGAATAGCTTGTCCCGATTATAGAAACTGCCCCACCACTCAGAAATTCGTCATTGTAAAGTATCTCTGACACTTGACTGCCACCAACATAAGCGGTCCAGCCAGGTATGGCATCGCTGGCATAGACAACGTACGGATAGTAAAAGCTTGATGTATCAGGGACGATAGTGGCGTCTTCAAAATCCAGGTTTTGGAACGTGCCTTGAGAAAGACAATGCCAGTGACCGGGTTCACTTTTTTGTACCACTCCATGAGTTAGTCAGAGCACTTGGTTGATGTTATGTTTTTGTTCTGATTTTGTCCATCCTTGGCGGAGGGAGGGCGAAGCCCGACCGGAGCCAGGGATGGACAGAGTTGCGC
>CAIQQM010000208.1 GCA_903873945.1 uncultured Verrucomicrobiota bacterium | reverse complement strand
GGCGACCGGCAAAACCTGCAATGCATTGCACGTCGGCAGCGCGTAATCCGCCAGAATCACATCGAAAGCCTCCTTTTCCAAAGCCGCAATGAAATCGGCGGAGTTGTCCACCAAGACCATCTCGACGCGCAGCCCGTCCTTTTCGAACATTGCTCTCACCAAATCGCAATAGTCCAGATCATCTTCCAGGTGTAAGACGCGCAGCGGCTTGTCCATAATGCAGTTTTCTCTACAAATTCCCGATAAAAGCAGCAATCGGAATGCCAATAAGTGTTTGCCCGTGACATTGTTACATCGAATCCTGCCACAGCTGGGTCGCGGCTTGATGTTCGAAGCTACAGGTCCCAAAAGTCGAGAGGACAGCTGTACATATACTCATTTCAGGAAGGAGTCTGAGTTGCTGGTTATGCGGTAAGCAATAAGAGGGTTGTGGTGTACGGTTAAGTGAAAAGTTTTGAACTGACCCCCTTCCATATGGTTTCCAAAAAGTGGACAAATCTTGCCTTGCTCTGGGACAAATCTGCCGGACCGACGCCTGGCTTACACAGGATTATACGCTCCATATTTTGAGGGACTTATCTCGGCCTGTGATGCCGCCACTCAAACTGGGCGGGTGGATGTGGTGAACATCGCAACATTCGCCTGTGGGAATGTTAGAGCGGCGCTCCTGGATGCTGAACGGCTGTTGCAGGCGGCGGCATGATTCTTTATGGTAAAACCCATGATCGATCCGAACGATCAGTTTGCAGACGACATTCCAATGCCTCCAGAAGAGGACTTGGAAATTGGCTATGAGGAAGTGACCGGCAAGCCGTTCCCTGGGAATCCTGCAGAGCGAGTCGTCGCCCTAACCAAACGAGTTGCCTATCTCGAAGACCAGTTAAGAGGATTGGCTGGCGAGGATGGCTCAGAGAAGGTCGCACAAGACCTGGCTGATGCCCGCAAGCAACTCATTTACTGGCGCACCCTCGATCAAGGTCGCAACTAACCGTCTTCCCGCCGAGTAAGCGGGATGTTTCCAAACACTGCCCTGAGCGCCTGGTCGTCACTGGCTGGGCGCTTTTTTCTCTTTCATTGAAGCCCCACTATTTTATGCAGAAATCGAACATTAACCCCCAAATCTTCCAGCCGTTCTTCGAGTCGGCAAGCAACGCTGCGAAAAAGGGAGAGGCCCAATTCGAAACTCCATTGGAGTGGGCCTCAGTCCTGAGCCTGCCTCTGCCACGTTACCGGCCGGTCGTCATCGACCTCAACTGTGGCTCGGGCAATTTGCTTCTAGGTTCCGCCCGGGCATCAACGAATCCTCTGTTGGGCTGTGATATTGATTCCTGCCATGATATTTAACTTCCGGCTTACGGACTAACACTCCCTTCGGGCGGTGAGATGGCTTAGAGCTATGAGCACAGTGGGCGATTGTGTATGGTTCAAATGTATCAAACTGGTGCGACTCCGCTTTTCTGCCGCCCTGAACAGAAGTCCACGGTGGCGGCTACACAGGTTTGCTGTCAGCTGAAAATTGGCGGGCAAATCCGAGAAGGTGGTCGGCAATCTCCTGGTTTGCCTGCTGTTTTGTTTCTTCGCCGTCCGCGAAACGCTCAAAATGCCGGGCTATGGTTTTTACCGACCGAATCGAGTTCGACGAGGCAGCGGAAAGGGCGTTATTAAGGCTTAGGCACCAGGGGGTGAGCGTCAGGGCATCCAAGAGATCGGCTGCCGCGAAATGAGCATCGACCCGCGCCTTGTCCTGCTCGTCGGCTTCGAAGATCTTCACATCGCAAGATTTTCCCCCGAATTGAGCGTTGAACCGATCCATTCTATTCCTAAGCCGCAATTCCTCCTCAACCGGCGGACCGATGAATGCTCGTTCGAGCCGCCGGAAAGCGTAAAACGCATCACAGTAATCTCTCTTTTGCAGCATATGCTCGAAGATGGGGATCCCGAAAAGCTCCTGTTCGATCATGAAGGACATCAGGTGGTCGCGGTCGAGCTCTGCGCCCAGGATGAAAAGTGCGGTGGAGAGAAAAGACCGGCTATGTTCCCGGCTGCCGGCAAGCTCGGCGACCAGCATAGCGGCCCCCTGCTGGGTGTCGCCTTGAGATGCAAACCCCAACATGTGTTCAAAAAGAGCCCGGAAAAGCCTGCAGGTCAGGCCCGTGTTTCTCGAAAGCAGCGGTATCAAATTGTCAGGCGGGGTTTCCGACACGGGGCCAGGCTGATGATGGGCGCTGCCATAAGTTGGGCCAGTCTGCGCCGAGGTTGCGTTCCCGAAATGCCCGGGGTCGATTAGCACGGTCAGGAGCACCTTTGTGCTGTCGAAGACTCGGGCGACATGGTCGCTAATGGAAGGTTCCCTCCAAATCATCACGAACCTCTGGGCGCCGACCAGGGCCGCAATGTTTTGCGGGTCTTTGAACGCGGCTTTATCGATGCTGACAAGCCTGCCGATCTCGTCCAACCCTTCCTTCATTGTTCTTTGGCTGGAATGGGCCGGCATCTTTCTTTTTAGTTCCGCCGCGTTCTCGAGCAGCTTGAGATAGGAATGCAAGGATTTAAGCGTCATTGCGGCCATGAATTTCCTCCTTTTCGCGTTATTTCAGCAGGGGGTTGCACAGCATCTCCTTCCATCTCTCTACTCGGTATAGAAAAGAGTGCAGAAAATGATAATGTGCGATTCCTCTGACCTCGGCAGGGCGTTTGGTTCGGCAGGCGAGACCAGAGTGCTCATGTGCGACGCCACGAAACGGAGGTCAGGTCGTGCCCTGAGGAAGTCGTTGAGCTGTTCCTCCATGGCGCTCGCAGGTGACTGGCCGGAGGCCAATTTATGGAGCACGACTTCGAATACTTTTGCTTTCATCATCACCTTCCCTTGAGGAACGGCGTGAACAAATTGACCGGGCTCAACTTTCTGGTCCACATAGCAATGTTAGTCTCGGGACTGGTTTAAGTTTATGTTTTCGTTTGTTCTTTGTCCATCCCCCGCGTAGGGAGGGCGAAGCTCGACCGAAGCCCGGTCTGCACTGGTCTGACCGCCAGAAACCATCCTCTCGATCACGCATTCCTTTTACGGGAATGTAACGGAAACGTCGAAACAGAAATCCTCCGGCACATTTCACGCCACTGGGTTTTCGGATTGGGTTTTATTGTAAATCTCAGAACTCCGCCCGCTGGTTTCCTGGACTCACCTTGTCGCTTCGTCGGATTGCCCTTTCTTAATGAGGGCGTTCCGAAAGTTGTTGCGGGCGTCGGAGTCATCCGGCCTCAGTCGAAGGGCTTCTTGGTATTGGACAATTGCCTCGTCGATTTGGCCATTCCTGCTGAGCGCGACGCCGAGGTTGTTGTGGGCCTCGGCATAACCCGGTTTCAGACGTATGGCCTCCTGGTACTGGCTAATCGCCTCGGCGATTTGGCCTTTCATACCGAGGGCAACACCGAGGTTGTTGTGGGCCTCGGGGTGCTTGGGTTTTAGGCGGATGACTTCTTGGAATTGGCTGATCGCGTCGTCGATTTGCCCTTTCGCGGTGAAGACGATGCCGAGGTTGTTGTGGGCTTCGGCGTGCTGGGGCTTTAGTCGGATGGCCTCTTGATATTGGCGAATCGCCTCGTCAGTTTGGCCCTTCCTGCCAAGCGCGACACCGAGGTTGTAGTGGGCCTCGGCGTAACCCGGTTTCAGGCGGAGGGCTTCCTGGTATTGACTGATCGCGCCGCCAATTTGCCCTCTCTCGGTGAGAACGATGCCGAGGTTGTAGTGGGCCTCGGCGTCATCCGGTCTCAAGCGCATGGCTTCCTGGTAGTGTTTGATGGCCTCGTCGGTTTGGCCTTTCTCGGCGAGGACAATGCCGAGGTTATTGTAGGCCATCCAGCAGACGGGGTTCTTGGCAATAGTCGTCTGCCAAAGAGTCTCCATGTCGGTGTACATTCTGCTTTGCTGCCACGTCAAACTGGTCAGCATCCCCAAGATTGCCAGGCACAGTAGATGACCGGCAGTACGCCCCCAAATCCGCCAGCGGCCTAGCAGCAACGCCACCCCCGCTGACACCAGCGTGATTACTCCCACGCTCGCCAAATACTGAAAATGATCCGCCACAAACGAATAGCGGAATGGGTAAACATTGAAAAAACCCAGCGTCGGAAACAAGGTTCCGGCGTAGAACAACAGCCCGGTGAGCAATCCACGCCTTGGCCGCGTCATTAGCCACACCACCGCCACCACCAACACCGCTGCCACTGGAAACAGCCATTGCCACCAAATCCATGGGCTGATTTCCCAGCGGGGGTAAATGAATGCCAAGTTCCCTGGATAAATCAGCTTCCAGGCGTAGAACCACAATGCCCGCCCGGCAATCAGACATCGGTCAACCGCGCTGAAGTTGTAGCCAACACCCTCTCCGCCTATTATGAACTTTCGTTCAACCCAGGCCGTGAAAAGCCCCGCGGCCAGCCCCACCACAAAAAATGGCGCCAGTGGATACACAGCCTGTTTCCACGACAATCTTCCGCGCTTCCACCACAAAACCAACAGCAGTGCCGCTGGCAGGGTGGCAATCACTGTCTTGGAGAACAAACCTAGGACGAACAATCCCAAAGCTGCCGCGTAAAACCGCCTGTTTCGAGTCCGGTCAAAGCCCAGGTATGCCAACGCCGAACTAAGGTAGAAAACCCCCGACAATGTGTTCTTGAGCTCCGCAATCCAGGCCACCGATTCCACTTGCACCGGGTGCAGCGCAAAAATGGCCGCCGCCAACCAAGCTCCGGGAACTCCTAGTTGCAGCAGAATCTTCACCAATAATAGCGCGGAAACGGCGTGAAGGAGGATGTTGACCAGGTGATACCCCAGGGTCGAATCGCCCCATAGCCGGTGCTCCACCCAAAAGACACTGTATACCAATGGATAGTATTGCTGGGTTGCTCCCGGCTCGATCCAGGTGCGGGCCAACCCCGAGAGGGAATGGAGTTCGGACCTGGCAATATGCGGCTCATCATCCCACACCGGCTTTCCGTGCCAGGCGGGCTGATAAGCCAGAACCGTGATCACAACCAGCAGTATGGCCGACAGCCATGCTGGAAGACGCGACCGAGCCATACCAGTGGCAGAGGCCTTCTCGGGTGTGGGTTTGGATTCCGTTGCTGGGCTTACCGACTGAGCCAGGGCGGACCGCCCACGGCCGGGTAGCCGGTATTGAGGTTGTATTTCCATGGATCAGAATCCCATTGCACGCCGGCAGAAGCGCAACCGTTTAACAGGATGATCGCTATAGCGGCGCCTAGGAGCATGAGCCGGGCCTGCATTTGGGCCGCATTTGGCTCTGTGGGCCAAGATTTTCTGCAGTTCGGTAAAGATTTCCTTGATGCTCCATCGTGATGCTTCATTCATTATTCCTTTCGGAAGACTGGGTTAATTTATCTTGAATTGGAGAAATTATCAGACTCGGGCGGTTCGCCGAGATCCCTGACCGACCTGCGGAATTCATTAGCGATGCCGTATTCTGGAATTGGCATCCTGTCCGGGAGTCAACTGCGGCTACAGGCGTGTTGACCGGATAGTGCGAGCGACCGCTGGTGAACAGCGCAACTACTAAAAAGGCGATGGAAGGGCTCATTTTCATGGTTTTTCTCCATCCACGATAAAATGCACGCTATGCTCGTAATCCGCGCGGTCCTCCCCCTCCGGATTGGGTCCCGTGAAAGGATTTCCGCTCAGTTTGTGGGTGGGAATCGGACGTTGATTTACCATACAATCTACCCTCGATCATCTGCATTTCATTCTCGACGTTAGTTCGCGTCCAGTAGGCCTAATCTGCCGAGAATTTGTTGCGTGAGTTGCTGGAGTCTCAACGGGCTTTTCGCAAAGGTTTGCAAGGTCAGCTCGTGGTCCTTTTCCACAAACGAAAGGGCTTTGAAGGCTATTCCTTCTGCCGATAGAATCTCCAATGCCAAATCGGCTTTCTTGCGGCCGTCCCAATGATCCTCCCCGTTCTTAAGCCGATCGAGCATCTGAGTTTCTGCCAGGCCGTTACTCATGGAAAGGCCGTGTGGAGAAGCGCTTTCAAGGACTTGAGCGAGCAATTGCGCCTTTCGTTGCTGTAGAGAACCCGGGGTCATCAGGGTCTCGTGGTAGATGATAACACCAAGCATGAACACTGGGCGGACTTCGACTGAAATATCGAAGCCACTTTCTGAGAGGCGCAAGGTTACGAAACCCTGTGGGCCAGTGTTGCAAAATTGTTCAAAGGAGACCTCACCCAAAGCGCAAACGATCCGGCGTTGCATTTCTGCCAGCCTCATCAGGAGAAGCTCCTTGGGAGTGCAACCGCGGGCCTCGGCCCGCTTTCGGAGCGCGTTGAGGAGTTTATCCTTCGGACAAGTGTGGTGCCGTACCGCTTGCGGGTTCTCAAAAATCAGCCGCTCATTTGCGGAGCATGCCTGGCCGCAAACGAAACATGTACCAAGGGCTTTTGCTTTTTCGGTTCGCATATAGGTTCATTTGAGGGGTTTCGTTTAACTCGTCAGCCGCGACCACGGGGGGGGGCAGCATATTGATGTTTCTCGAAAAGGGCCGGTTCGCCCCTCGAGCTGAAACAGCTTTTGGAAGGCCAGCCGTAACTGGGCATGCAGGTCTACTCCTTTTACTACCAAGCCAGCCGCACCCGCAGCCTCGGCCAGTGCTCTGCATTTCGACGTGCCGTCTGAAGTAATGATGATGACCAATGGTGGATTTTGGAACTGTCTTATGTATCGGGTGGCCTCAATCCCGTTAAGGTGGGGCATGTGATAGTTCATCAGAATCAATTCTGGCTCCAGCATGAACACATGTTTGATCGCTTGGCAGCCGTCGGTCGCTGTGCCAACGAGCGTGAAGTTACGCTCAAGTGCCAGGATTTGCGCAAGGGTGTTCAGCATCAAAGGAGAATCATCGGCTATGAGTGTTCGCACTTTCCTGAAGCTGTGGATGTCCTCCTGGGCGGTTTCCCGCAAGGAGTGCATCGGGTGCCGAGAATGTTCTGGAGCGGCCAAGTGGGAGTTCGGCTTCATAGCACCCTTCCGTTAGTATCTAACGCCGGTTAACTTGTTCTATTTTCATCAGGAGAAACCTTTAGAGAAACCAAGTGAGGCCACCACTAAACAAGAACGAGTTGACGCCATTATTAGGGGTGTCAATGTGCGCGTTGGACAGGTGGATGTAACGCGCATCGAATGTGAAGGCCATGTTCTTCCGCAAAATCCAGTGAAAGCCGGCTCCAGCCTGGAGATTGAACTCAAAGGTCGTGCTCAAGTCCGGATGTCCGATGTCGGTAGCCGTGACGCCCGCGCCAGCGTCAAAGAATGGGTCCAGCCGAGAGCCAGGTAGGAGATGGTAACGCAGAGCCGGCGTGAGTCCCACCAAGTAGGCGGTATCGGGGTGATACTGTGCGCCACTCCAAAGCTCACCGGCCAGTTCCACGTGGCGGAGAAACGGCCCTTCCGAAGCCAGGAGCTTTCCTATGTGCAGCGTGGCGGCGGTAAGGTGATGCGCTTCCGTGCTGCCCATGGCACTCACGCCGAAGCCAGCGCCGAGGGTGAAACCAACGTTCCAGTTTGTGGTCAGGAATGCAGGCGGCTCGGGAAGGGCTGGCGACGCGGGCGCTGCCTCAAGACTCAGCTTGGGTAAAATAATGGCCGTATCTTGCGCCGGGGCGGAACACGCCCAAAGCGAGATTACCAAGGCCAGAAATGCTCTGAGAGATGCCGGGTTGAGGCCATGGCTGCTGGAGACAGGACGTGAGCCCCACTCGGGGCCTCGGTCATTAGCAGGAATGTTTGGATATTTCATCTTTCAAGGGGAGAGCGGCTTGCCCGGGTCTTTCCTTTGATTTATGTCATCATTTTTCTTTCGCTCCGTCGTCTTGCGTCCTATTACTTTCGCCAGGTGATTACTGCCCTGCCGCAAGATTTTGGTGCATGTCGAAACCGTCGGCCTCCTGAGGCCAAGAGCTGCCCTTAGCTCTTCCTCGTGGTTATCGTCCTTCCACGCGCGCTTACGGTCATTGGCAGGCTGATTGTGCCAAAAAAGACCGTAGAGCAGGGTTAAGACAATGGTCGCAATGAGGAGAGGAAGGAGCATAAGCGCAAAAGTGGAATCTGGGTTTGTTGTTGCCGTAGTCCAACCTCAGTCGCTCTCTTGAACCGGCTTATCGGCTCCAACACTTTTCTGCTTGAGTTCCTGTTCCGCGAGCAGCCAATCCTCCAATTCCTTTCCAGGAGTACCGCCTCGCGCCAGGAAAATTTCGTGGGTGCGCCAGTGGATTTCCTCGGACGTCACCGGCGACTGGGGTGTCTTGACTGTTGGGGCGCTTGCATACTGCAGGTTCTGGTTTCGTTCTCGTGGTTTCATAGTAGTTGTGTTTCTCCCAAACCCCTCCTTCGTAGGGACTGAAGGTGAAGGGAAGCGCACACTCGTGCGGTCGGTTGGTTGTGCGGCCGGTTGGCGAGCCAACCGTCCGGCATGAGAGGATAGCCAGAGTGCTCTGGTGTGAGCGAGCATCGCACGCGTGGTGCGGTGCGCTTCCCAAATGCTGTGGGGCTTCGGTGGTTTGTAAAAAGCGCCCCCTGGCCTCCGCCACGACAGGAGGACTGAAATGCTCGTAGCGCCAAGGCCAGATTTGAAGTGGAGAAGCTTCCGCTCCGGGCTCTTGGAGAGGCGGTCTTGTCATAGGATTCTCCCATGGCTTGTGCTATCCGCTAAGCCTCGCAATGAAAAGAGGGTGAGGTGGCGCACCAATCTTTTGGGTATGAGAGCCTGTTCATCCAGTTTCGGAAAGATGCGCATGAGCGACCTATTGGCTGCGCAATAGAAAACACATTGACTGAGCACGTTTAACGCGCCCAGACGAACCGTGTCCGCGTCGGCCTCATGACCGGCGGCATCCCTGAGCGCAGATTCGAGAAGGGTCAAATCAGCACGCAATCCCTCGGTGACTGTTCCTTGAGATATTTTTGTCTCATCCGCCAATTCCCGTGCCACAAGGCGAGCGATCCACGCAGAATTCCCGCTGAGCCTCGCGAACAAGGATTCAATAATGGCTTGAAGTTTCTCCTCGGGTGTGATGTCACGCGAGGCGGCCGCATTGCTCTTCGATGTCTTGGAAAGCCGTCCCCGTGCTTCGGCCCGAACTGCCTCATATAAACCTTGTTTATCCTGAAAATGATAGCAGACCGATGCGATATTGACTCCAGCGAGATTGCAGACTTCCCGGACTCTTGTGCCATCAAACCCACGCTTGGCAAATAACTGGCATGCCACCTCTAGCACGCGCCTCTTGCGCCTGAGGGAATTCTTTCCTAGAGAGCGCTGCTGCCATTGTGATGACCGTTTCATGGGAGTTGGTAGTTAGGGGCGTCCCTCTGTCGATCCATTATCCCGCGTCTCATCGCTTTCGCTGCGCCCAAGCTGATCCTGAAAGGCAAAGACAAACGCCTTCTCTGTCGCAACGACCAGAGAGTGGTCCGGGTCGCCTATCACACGAGCCAAAAGCTTTCCCAGTTGCTCACCGCCGTCACGTTCAACCGAAGTAAACGGGTGGACACAAAACACGGTGGCCGGGTCGTCCGCCAGTTCAAGGCCCCTAGCCAAGCGTTGCTGGACTTCTTTACGCATTATGGTTTTCCTCTTGTTGTTGGTTTTGCTCTTGCGTGACAGGTTTTGGGGAACATTGCAAAAGACCTCGCGTGTTCATCGGGGGATCCCCTCGCACCCAAGCCTCAGCTTTCTCGGCATCGATAAAGAACGTGAGAAATGCGCCGCCATTTCGAGCCACTGTTTCAAGAAGTCTGGCGTGCTTAACCTGGTCCGACCGCCCGACCAGAGCAATCCAGGGACTCCGGGGCATGCTTCGTGACAACGCCCCGCCAAGATCGAACAGTTCCACAGCTTTCGGAACAGAGCGCATGGCGGTGATGTCCACGATAATTCGGTTCCATCGCCTTGCAGCCAACAATTCCGCGACTTCCTGTCGGGCCGCCGCAGTTTCGATCGACGGCATCTCCCCCTCAAAGGTCAGAGACAAGCATCTTTCCTCTTCAACTAGGTTTATGAAATATGACACGCTGAAAGCCCTTTCGCTGAGTTCGCCCGCGATTTTGGTTCGCGTGAGTTACGGGATGGGGGGTATTCATAAATCAACCGGGTCTGTCGGAAGTACATGGGTCCCCTTAGTCCCGTGGGATACACCCGCTCGAAAAATGCGGTGAGGTGCCAAACATAAGTCAGCACAAACGTCTCGTTGTTCACCATCACTACGCGCAGCGGTTGCTTGCCCTCAGAAGCCGCATGCAGTCCGGGACTGGGCTCCGGGATTTCCGGCAGCCGCTGCTCCATCCTCTTTGGACGAACCGCACGCATGATTGAGGGTCTAGGCTTGAGCGTTGGAGGCTTTCTGCATTTCGGATTTGATTTCGCGTTCCGCTTGCAGCCAGTCATCGAGGTCCTGCCCCGGGGCGCTGCCTCGTGCCTGGTGGATTTCGTGGGCGCGCTGACGGATACGGCCGTCGATGGTGGGCGCGTTCGTTTGGGTGATCGTTTTCAGCCCGGCCTTACGTGTCGCTTTATTGGTGTCTGTTTGTTTTATATTCCTCTGTTTTTTCATGTTGTTGCCTCGTTTCCTATTGTTGTGTTTCCGCTTAATTGCTCCCTGACTTTGCTGACGCAGAAATCAGTGCTTTCGACCCATTGGATTGCTTTTCCGCTTCCCAGCCGCCTCCCAACACGGCGTAAAGGCTCACTTGGTTGGCGAGCTTTGCCAGGCGGAGGGAGACCAGCCCCTGCTGTGCGGCAAAGAGGGATCGTTGCGCGTCGAGGACGCCCAGGTAGCTGTCGATCCCCTTGTCATAACGGGAATTGGAAAGGCGGTAGGTTTCGGCGGAGGCATGGACTAGGGATTGTTGCGCCGTCACCTGCTGGTCCACGGTGCCGTGGATGGCAAGGGCGTCGGCCACCTCCCTGAAGGCACTCTGGATCGCCTTCTCATATTGGGTCACGGCGATTTCCCGTTGCACTTTGGCTGCCTTGTTTGCGGACCATGTGCGTGCGTCAAAAATCGGCATGACAATCTGCGGCGCGTAGCTCCACGCCCCGGAGCCAGCCCTGAAGAGTCCAGAGAGATCGCTGCTGGCGGTGCCGATGGCGGCCGTCAGGGAAATCTGCGGAAAGAACGCTGCTCGGGCCGCGCCGATATCGGCATTGGCCGCCTTGAGCAGATCCTCGGCTTGAAGCACATCAGGCCGGCGCAGGAGCACCTCGGAGGACACGCCAGCGCTGATTTCTTTGGGAGGACTGACTTGGCCCAACTCCGCTGGCAGGAGTTCGCTTGGTGCCGGAGAGCCTACCAGGAGATTCAATGCGTTTTCATCCTGCGCCACTTGTTGCACGTAGCGGGCGACGTCCCGGCGGGCTGCATCCACTGGCGTTTGTGCGCGATAAAGATCCAATTCGGTCGCGAGACCAAGGTCGTAGCGCCGTTTAGTCAAATCGTAGGAATCCCTCTGCGAGGCGAAGGTGGTTTCCGCCAATTTGAGGTTTTCCCGATCCGCAGCCATGGCCAGATACGCTTGGGCGACCGAGGACACCAGCAGGATCTGTGCGCTGCGACGAGCTTGCTCTGTGGCCAGGTATTCATCCAAAGCGCGATCCTTGAGGCTGCGGATGCGGCCGAAGAAGTCGATTTCCCAGGAGGCGATGCCGAGATTGACACCGTATTGTCCGTAGGTCTGCGCGTTGCCCGTGGTTGACAAATCTGCGGGCACTCTCTGCCTGCCTCCGCTGGCTGTCCCATTGACCACAGGCAACAACTCGGCTCGCGCAATGCCATACATGGCTCGGGTCCGTTCCACATTGAGAGCAGCAATCCGCAGGTCCCGGTTGTTGGTCAAGGCCGTTCCGATGATTTGGCGAAGTTTCTCGTCGGTGAAGAATTCCCGCCATCTCAGGTCCGGGGCTTCCGGAGCGTTTGTCGCCGCTTGAGCCCCCGCGTAGGCCGCGCCGGTCGGCCACTCGGCGGGGATCGGGGCGGTCGGCCGCGCATATTTCGGGGCCATGGTGCAACCGGCGGCGACGATGGCGAGTCCGACCAGTAGGAGAAGAACGTGCTTATTCATGTTATTCAGTCACAGATGGGGTTGCCTCGGCATTTGTGATGGTTTCCTGCGGGTTGCGTTTGCCAAAGGTCTTTTGGATCACCACATAGAAGAGCGGTGCAAACAGGGTCACTAGGAACGTCGAGGTCACCACGCCGCCCAATACTGCGGTGCCGATGGCCTTTTGGGCACCCGCGCCCGCGCCATTCGCAAATGCCAGCGGCAAAACGCCGAATCCAAAGGCCAGTGAGGTCATGACGATGGGACGCAACCTGAGTTTTGCCCCTTCCAGAGTCGCCTCGATCAGTCCCATCCCTTCTTCCACCCGGGCCTTGGCGAACTGGACAATCAGGATGGCGTTCTTGGTGGTCAGACCGAGGGTTGTCAACAGCCCGATCTGGAAATAGACGTCATTGGGCAACCCGCGGAGGGTCGAGCCAACCACGCCGCCGATGACTCCGAGGGGCAAGGCCAGCAGGATCGAGATGGGGATGGGCCAGCTCTCATACAAGGCCGCCAGGCACAGGAAGATCACCAGAATGGAAAAAGCGTAAAGGGGAGCCGTTTGGGAACCGGCCTGCCGCTCTTGGTAGGAAAGTCCGTTCCAGTCAAAGCCGATCCCTTTTGGCAGCTTCTTCACGAATCCTTCCATGGCCTGCATTGCCTCGCCGGAACTCCTCCCCGGCGCCGACTCACCCAGGATGTTAATGGAAGGAAAACCGTTGAAGCGCTCCAGCTTTGGAGAGCCGGACGTCCAGTGCCCGGACGCGAAGGAAGAAAAGGGCACCATCTTGCCTTTGTTGTTGCGCACGTAGAGCTTTTCTAGGTCTTTGGGCAACATGCGGTAGGAAGCGTCGGCTTGGGCATAAACTCTCTTGACACGGCCGCCTTGAATGAAGTCATTGACATAGGCGCTGCCGAAGGCCGCCGAGATCGTATTGTGGATCGAGGTTATGGGCACTCCGAGGACGCCAGCCTTATCCCAATCCACGTCAATCCGGTATTCGGGCACGTCTTCCAAGCCGTTGGGCCGAACTTTTGCCAATATCGGGTCCTGTGCCGCCATGCCAAGGATCTGGTTCCGACCTGCCATCAGCTCGCCGTGGCCCAGACCACCCCGGTCGAGCAATTGAAAATCAAACCCTTTCGCCTGGCCCAGTTCGATGACTGACGGTGGCGCAAAAGCAAATACCATGGCGTTACGGATCTGGGAAAAGGCCCCCATGGTTCGTCCGGCCACCGGACCAATTTTCAAATCCGCACGCTCGCGGAGTTTCCAATCTTTCAGTTTCGCAAACGCGAGACCTGCGTTCTGTCCGCGTCCAGCAAAGTTCATGCCGGAAACCGTCATGCAGGATTCCACCGCCTCCTTCTCGTGCTCCAAGAAATAGTCTTTCACTCCATCCATGACCTTTTTCGTCTGCTCCAAGGTGGCGTTGGCCGGAAGCGTGGCCTGCACCATCAGGATTCCTTGATCTTCGTCCGGGAGATACGCGGTGGGCATCCGCTGAAAGAGGAATCCCATCGCCACTACGATCAGGAGGAATAGGACGACGTAGCGTGTCTTGCTGGAAAGCGACCGGCCGACGAGTTGCACATACCAATCTCTGGCTCGGAAAAAGATGCGGTCGAACCAATGAAAGAACGGTCGCAGGAACCAGACCCCACCCTCGGCCGCCTCATGTCCTTTGGGCACCGGCTTCAGGAAGGAGGCGCAAAGCACCGGTGTCAGGACCAGAGCCACCACCACCGAAAGCAGCATGGAGGCAATGATGGTTACGGAGAATTGACGGTAGATGACACCCGTCGAACCGGTAAAGAACGCCATCGGGCCAAACACTGCTGAGAGCACCAACCCGATCCCGATCAAGGCGGGCGTGATCTGGTCCATGGACTTGCGGGTGGCTTCCAGGGGTGAAAGCCCCTCCTCGCTCATGATTCGTTCCACGTTCTCCACCACCACAATGGCATCATCGACCAGCAGGCCGATGGCCAGCACCATGGCGAACATGGTTAGCATGTTGATAGAAAAGCCAAAGAGCCCCAGCACTCCGAATGTGCCCAGGATCACCACCGGCACCGCTATGGTGGGAATCAGGGTGGCCCGCATGTTTCCCATGAACAGATACATCACCAGGAAGACCAGCAGGATCGCCTCGAACAGAGTCTTGACCACTTCGCCGATGGCCACCCTGACGAAGGGAGTGGTGTCATAGGGGTAAACGGCCTTCATGCCAGCAGGGAAGAACTGGCTCATCTCATTCAACTTGGCTCTAATGGCATCAGCCGTATCCAACGCATTGGCGCCAGCCGCCTGTCGAACCGCCATTGCAGCGACGGGTTTGCCATTATAGTAGGCATCGATATCGTAGGATTCGGTCCCAAGTTCCGTCCGTCCCACATCCTTGATCCGCACAATGGACCCATCCGGGTTGGTGCGCAGGGGTATGGCGCCAAATTCGTCGGGAGTCTTGAGCATGCTCTGAACGATGATGGAGGCGTTCAGCCGCTGGCCCTTCTCCGCTGGTGCCCCGCCGAATTGGCCTGCGGACACCTCAACGTTGTAAGCACGCAGCCCGGTGACCACATCTTCCACCGTCATCTGAAACTCGGTCAGCTTGTCGGGATTGAGCCAGATTCGCATCGAATACTGGCTGCCGAATATTTCCACCTCACCTACCCCCGGCACCCGGGAAAGCACCTTCTCCAAGCTGGATTGGGCATAGTCCCGCAAGTCATTCCCATCCATGCTCCCGTCTTCCGAAATCAGGCCCACGACCAATAGGTAGTTTCGAGTGGACTTGCTCACCTTGACGCCTTGGCGCTGCACGACCTCCGGCAGACTCGCCATGGCGAGTTGCAGCTTGTTCTGCACTTGGGACCAGGCCATATCCGGATCGGTCCCCGGAGCAAAGGTCAGCTCCACGCGCGAAGAGCCGGACGAATCGCTGGTCGCGGACAGATACAGCATCTTGTCAAAGCCGGTCATCTTCTGCTCGATGATCTGCGTCACGCTGTTCTCAACCGTTTCCGCCGATCCTCCCGGATAAAAGGACGTAATGGCGATTGAGGGAGGAGCGATGGGGGGATACTGCGATATGGGCAGATTGAAAATCGCCAGACCGCCCGCCACCATCAGGATGATGGCGATGACCCAGGCGAAAACCGGGCGCTTTAGGAAGAATCTTGATAACATGGCGCGCCTTCGTTAGTTTGAAGTTGAAGCCGCTGGGGCCGTGTTCACCGGTTTTGTCCCCTGCTTCCCACCCTCATCAAAGGGCACAGCTTTCACCTCCGCACCGGGCCGCACTTTTTGCATGCCCTCGACGATTATCCGTTCCCCGGGCACAAGGCCTGTGGAGACGAGCCATTGATCGCGCACGGCCCGGTCGAGATTGAGCATTCGTTGCTCGACTTTGCCGGAAGCGTTCACGATCAGGGCCATGGGATTCCCTTTGGGATCGCGTGACACCGCTTGTTGGGGAATCAGGATGGCCTGGGCGTTGACGCCTTCCTTCACCACCGCCCGGACGAACATGCCCGGCAGGAGAACCCCGTTCGGATTCGGGAAGACCATCCGCAGGATCACCGATGCAGTCGTCGGATCCACCGAAACATCGCGGAATTGAAGCGTCCCATCCAACGGATACTTCGTGTCATCTCCGAGGATGAGCTGGACTTGGTTTGCGTTCGTCCCGTCATTGTTGATACGCCCGTCTTCCAGGCGGCGCTGCAATCGCAACAGTTCAGTGGTGGATTCGGGCACATCCACGTAAATGGGATCCAATTGCTGAATCGTGGCCAGGGCCGTGGGTTGATACGCCGTCACAATGGCGCCATCCGTCACGGTGGATGTCCCGATGCGACCGGAGATCGGCGAGACAATATGGGTGTAATTAAGGTTGATGCGGGCCGTCTCCACCATCGCCTTGTAATACTGGACATCGGCCTGGGCCTGTTTGAGAGCGGCATCCGCATCATCGAAGTCCTGCTTGCTGACCGCTTTGTCGGCGAGGGCTTCCTTGTAGCGATCCGACCTCAACTGAATGGCAGGCACATTGGCCTCTGACCTGCCAAGGGCGGCCTTGGCATTGTCCAGCGCCGCTTGAAAGGGGGCAGGGTCGATCTGATAGAGCTCCTGGCCGGCCTTTACGTCGGCGCCTTCCGTGAACAGGCGCTTCTGGATGAGGCCGTTGACCTGCGGGCGGATCTCCGCGATGAGGTAGGGCGATGTGCGGCCAGGCAGCTCGGTGGTCAGCAAGACTTGCTGCCGGGCCACCGTCACCGTTGCCACTTCTGGCGCGGGAGGTGGCGGAGCTTGGACCTGGCGATTGCAGGCGGTCAGGGACAGCCCACAGACGAGGGCCGGCAGGACCGTTTTCCATTTAACAAAAACATCAGGAGTCTGGTTAGTGGTTTGCATTGTGATTCTTCAGTTTGTTGTCGAAAAGAGGATATGGTTTTAGAGAGGAGCGTTACGGCTGATACAAGGCCGAAAGGTCTTGCAGCAAAGCCGGGCCTAACAGCACGGGTGTTTTCGCATCCCAGACGTAGCGGCTTTCAGGGCTCGCGCCGAACATGCGCACTTTGAGGTAGTTCGGGTGAGCGACGATGATGGCGTCCCAACGATTCCTCAGTTCCAGGTGGTGGCGCGTGTTTGCTGCATCGGAACACGGATATCGGCAACTCGATGGTCTATCGGGTGGTTCACCGAGCAAGAGTCCATATTTTTCCGCAATCGCCCGGGCAATCTTCTCCTTCTCCGGCGCGATCCAACCTTGCTCCGGATACCAGTTTGCCAAGTCCTGGTGAGGGACACTTAGCGTCACTATCCCGCTGCTGAAGCTCAGAAACGCGAATCCCGCTTCGGTCGGCAGCGTAGTCTGTCGGAGCAGGCGCGTGAGCTCGTCGTCGTTGAGTCCATCCCCAACGCTCTCTCGGGTTGCTCTGATGGCGTCCAGCAGGTGTGTGCTGGGCTTGAAAGTCACATGGGCATTGGGTGCGCTTGGGTTGTTCATACGTCTAGAGGCAGGTTACTCGCCAAGGCTCTGGAAGCCCCTGGCGACTCGTTTCGGTGATATGAATTTCCATCCATGTCCGGCATTGGGTTGAAGAAAAGGGCGCTCATGGTCAGCTGACGGCGATGAGGGAAACCGGTTCGTTGCGCTCGTCGAGCGTGACGCCGCTCGCTTTCGGGTCAAGTTGAGGTTTGCCATCCACGAGAAAACGATACTGATGGTGACCGTGAGGAAGCTCCATGCTGGCCATCCATCGCCCGTCGGGCATCCGATTCATTGGTGTGGCGGTGGGGTTCCAATGATTGAAATCTCCCACCAGGAAAACGTGATCCGCTTCCGTCGCTTCACAGAAAAAGCTTACGTGATGGAGACTCCGGCCTGCAGGTAGGCGTGGCACCACGGCGTTTGGGGGTCGCTCAGAAATCATCGCATTCATTGGCTTGGTCTTTGGCATTTAGAAATCACGTTGGTTTGTGGCAGGGTCTTCGATTCAGGCAGTAGGCAGGAAAGGCTTCAATTTGGAGAGAATCGCTTCCTTGCTGGCTGTCCCGACAATTCGGACGCACACCTTGCCGCTGACGAAGCAGAGCAAGGTTGGGATGGATTGGATGTCATACCAGGCTCCAAGATCTGGATGGTCATCCACGTTGACTCTCAAAACTTTCAGCCTCCCGGCACACGCGGTCGCGACTTCGTCCAGCACCGACCTGATAATGCGGCAGGGCTGACTCCACGGGGCCGAAAACGCCACGATTACAGGCTGCTTCGACTTCAGAACCTCCGACTCGAAGTTCGTTTCGCCGATTTCAGTTTTCTGTGTTATGTCAGCGTTCATGTTTCGACTAAATAACATGTTTCATCACTCCTTAAACATGACTTGTGCCAACCTGATTTATTGATCACAAAAAATTGATTAACAATATGTTACGCATAAATCCACATCAGTTGTTGGTGGGTCTAAATATCGAACGGCCGAAGTATCGTCCGAATTGAGTTGAGAAACCGTCCTGCTCCTGATAGTATCTGCCGGTTGTGGAAGCAAATACTGATAGTCGGTTCGATCCAAATTTCGCCACGCGCCTGCTCTTGGATATCGCGCACGAGCAATCGGTTGAGCAGCTGCTGCAAAAGCTCATCCGCAGTGCGATGGAGCGCTCGGATATGGCCTGCGTTCAGGTCTGGTTGGTTGATAAAGGAGACCGGTGTTCCGTTTGTCCTCAAAGGCTCAAGTGCCCCAATCAAACCTGCTGCCTGCACTGGGTTGCCGGTGGGGGCAGATCATTGTCCGACTCTGGATCGGGTGTTCGACGCTACGATGATCCCACCGCACGGCTGCCGCTGGGAGTTGGACTGGTGGGAAAGGTGGCTGCGACAGGTCAGCAGCTTATCCTGAGAGGTTTGGACAAGATGCCGGACGTGCTGGCTGAGTTTGACTGGCTGGAGCAAGAGCATGTTCGGGGATTCAACGGATCGCCGATCACTTTCAAAGGTGAGCTCTTGGGGGTCTCCGTCGCGTTCGTCCGTGAGGACATGCCGGATGAAGCGCTTCCTTGGGGGCAGATATTTGCTGATCATATCGGCACCGCCATTGCTAACGCGCGGGCCTTCGAGGAAATCCAGCGTCTCAAGGCGCAACTCGAACAGCAGAACACCTACTTGCAGGAGGAGGTGGTGGAAGCCAAGGCCTTCGGCGATCTTGTCGGCCAAAGCGCTGCGTTGCGACAGATCATCAGCCAGATTGACCTGGTGGCGCCGACGGAAGCCTCGGTCCTCATTCTAGGGGAGACGGGGACGGGCAAGGACCTGGTCGCGCACGAAATCTACCGCCGCAGCCAGCGCAAGGACAACCCCATGGTGCGGGTCAATTGTGCTTCGATCCCAAAGGAGCTGTTTGAAAGCGAGTTTTTCGGCCATGTCAAAGGCGCTTTCACAAGTGCCATCAAAGACCGGCCTGGTCGCTTTGAAACGGCCGAGGGCGGGACCCTGTTTCTGGACGAAATTGGGGAATTGCCGATGGAAATGCAGGGTAAACTGTTGCGCGTGCTACAGGAAAAACGTTACGAGCGCGTAGGTGATGACCGAACGCGGCAGGCGAATGTGCGAGTCATCGCGGCCACCAATCGGGACTTGAAGAAGGAAGTGGCGGCCGGCCGCTTTCGTGAGGACCTCTATTACCGACTACACGTTTTCCCAATCCACGTTACCACCCTGAAGGAGCGGAAGGACGACATCCCGCTTCTGGCGAAACATTTCATCGATCTGTCCGTGAAAGAATTGAGATGCCCGAAACCCCGGTTGACCCGGGCGGCCGTGGCCAGACTTCAGAACTACGACTGGCCTGGCAATGTTCGGGAACTGCGCAACGTGATCGAACGTGCGGTCATCCTGGCAAGGGGTGGTTCTCTCTTCTTCGACTTGCCGGCGACAGATTCCGCACCTCCTCCGGCTTCATCTGCGCCCCATCTTGGGGCGAAGGTCGGCAGCGAATACTTCACCGAAGCGGAAATGCAGCGTCGCGAGCGCGAGAATCTCATCGCGGTTCTTGAAAGGTCCCGGTGGAAAATCAAAGGTCTGAACGGGGCGGCGGAACTCTTGGGAGTGAAACCGACTACATTACTTTCGCGAATGAAGAAAATGGGGATTAAGCGCCCCGGCAAATAGCAATGGTACCTTGTTCCGTCAGATCAAGCAGCTGATCAGCAGCACTGGTTTAGCGATGCTGCCGCGTTTCGAATCGGCAATCGCCTGGCTAATTTTGGCGAACTCATAGAACTTCAGCAGGCGGTCGAAAGGGAACCGTCCTCTTTCGTAAAGCTGGATAAGTTTCGGGATGAACCTCTGGGGCACGGCGTCGCCTTGGATGACACTGAGGACTTGGCGATTTCCCAGCAACTTGTCTGGTGCACCAGTTCCGCTGAGCAGCGCCGCTTCCCCCCGGATTCAGCACTTCAACCGCGAGCCGTTCCATGTCGTGATCCGCCGTGGTCTTCTACGACATAATCAACGCCACTGCCTGTTATGAACCGCGGCTACCCGCGCGGAGTGATTCATCATTCGGACCGGGGCATCCAGTATGCCTGCGGAGAATATCGCCAGCAACTCGGACGCTGCGGCTTGATGGCCAGTATGAGCCGCAGGGGCAATTGCTATGACAACGCGGCCATGGAGGCCTTCTGGAGCACACTTAAACGTGAGGCGCTGGAGGAAAGTGCCCACTGGTCCAAAGACCGAGTCCGCCGGGAACTCTTCGAGTATATTGAATCCATTTACAACCAGAGCAGGCTCCACAGCTCTCTGGGGTATCGATCACCTGTGGACTTCGAACACCAGAACAATTAAAAATGAAAAAGACTCAATTGCTGGTGTCCATAAAAAAGGGGGAAGGGAAAATCAGGCTTTTGCGACTGTTCTCCATTCTTCATTGATGCGGTTCACTACAGAGACAAATATAATACCACCGTTCTTTTTACAGGTGATTCAGATTTCTTGGCACTGGTGACCTATCTGAAACGAGCTGGCAAAAAAGTGTACGTGTTTTCATCGAAGAATAATATCTCCCAAGAACTGAAAACGGGTAGTGACGGATATACGGATCTTCTTGAAATACAGGAAGATATTTGGGGTCGTGAATTGAAGAGAAGGGTAGAAATGGAAAAAGGCCTATAAACAAAGCCACCCTCCGTGAGGAGGGTGGCTCTTGGATGTAATCCCCTATCAGTTATGGCAACCGATAGACGTACAGTATATCTGGTCTGACGTGACTTCGCTTTTTCGGGCCACTTGCAGTGTTAGTCTGGGCCGGACGAAAGGACCAGACGATGAAAGGCAAACGATATACGACGGAAGACAAGATCCGGGTACTGCGAGAGGCGGACCGTGGCGAGAAAAGCATT
>CAIQQM010000207.1 GCA_903873945.1 uncultured Verrucomicrobiota bacterium | reverse complement strand
GCTGGTCAAACAAGGCAACCCCAAAGATTTCGACCGGTTTAAGCTTATCACCGGCACGGAGGGGCTGACCACCGGTCCGGGTTCGGACCGCGCTCTCACGGCCTTCCTTAGCGCGCTTGGTGTCCCGATCGGGAAACTGAAGCAGCCCGGCAAGGCCCCGGCCGAGCTGCGAGCAGCATTCGATCCCAGCGCGCGCCAGCAGCGGCAAGTCAAGGAGTTGGAAGATTATACGCTGAAGCTCCTTCGCGCGTCGGAGCGCGCGCGCTGACATTGCCGGTTGACAAGCCGACCGGTCTTGACATGATTCGGCCATGCTGGGCGAGACCAATGATCCAAGCACGGAGGCCGCTGCCGCAGCCCTTTATCGCGGCGAGTCCGGGCGAGCCTATCACGAGGTCAAGCGCGCCTTGCATCCGGGCGCGTTGCCCTGGGTGATGGCGTTGCGTGCTCGCAAGTTTCAAGGCTATGTCCAACCCGCCGACCTCGTCTTTGAGTTGGGTGTTGGCGCAGGCTGGAACCTGGGAGGGCTGCGCTGTGCCCGCCGGATTGGCTGCGATGTTTCAACTTTTCTCTCACCACAACTCGCCGCACTTGGCATCGAGTTCGTGCCCCATTTTCGCTCGGTTCCCGACCACCTGGCGGACATCGTAATTTGCCATCAAACGCTGGAGCACCTAGTTGACCCGGCCGAAACACTCCGGGAGCTACGAAGAGTGTTGAAAAGCAATGGCCAGCTAATCCTGCATGTGCCCTGGGAGCGCGAGCGCCGCTATGCGCGTTATCGAGAGGACGAGCCAAATCATCACTTGTTCAACTGGAACGCTCAGAACCTCGGGAACCTCGTGTCTGTGGTGGGATACAAGATCGAGTCGTTGGTTGTCCGGAGGTATGGATATGATCGTTTCGCGGCCAATCTTGCGTTTCGCTGCCGTTTGGGAGAAAAGTGTCGGTGGCGAAATTGAACTGAGACGAAACGGGCGGTGAGGAATGGGTTTTCTTCGCCGTGGCTTTTCTTTGAAAGATTCACTGCAGACTCTTCTTCCTTCTTCTCTGGCTTGAGTCTTCTTCCCGGTGGTTTTTGTTCCGCCGCTTCGGTCGGTTTTCCGATATTGGTTCCTTTTGATTTTGGAACCGATGAAGCCGCCCAGAGATCGACGCAAGTGCCTGAACTGCAAGGAGCTTTTTCTTCCCGATTACCGGAGCGGCCAGCGACAGCGCTATTGCCTCAAACCCGAGTGCCGCAAGGTCCGAAAGCGCGAACTCATGCGGGCTTGGTTGGTCAAACCGGAGAACCAAAACTACTTCCGGGACGCCAAGAATGCCGAGCGAGTCCGCGACTGGCAGAAGGAGCATCCGGGTTATTGGAAGAACACGGCTCGTTACCGGTGCCGTACCTTACAAGACGGCTGCTCGGAGCAAGCTGCTGCGGCACAAGAGGTTGCGCCAACTCCCCCGAGCCGTACCTTACAAGACCTCTGCTCGATGCCAGCGCCGCTGTTGGTGGGGCTTATCTCTATGTTCGTCGGCAGTACCTTACCAGACGACATCGCATCCAACCTCCGGCGGCTGCTAATCAAGGGACACGACATTCTGGGCATGGTGCCCGGAATGAACTTCGAAAGGTTATTGCATGAAAAAACGTGTCCTCAATCCGGAGCGACTCCGGAAAGTCCCGCCGCAGTTCAGTTGGATCGATCACCGGCTGGTGCAGGAAAACCACTTCACTCGGTGTGATCACTCCGCCTGGACCCTCTACCTGTTCCTAGCCAGCGTGGCCGATGCCGAGGGCCTGAGCTACTACTCGGAGGCCTCACTGATGCGGCGCTTGAACATGGATTTGGTGGTGCTTTCGGCCAGTCGCCGCCAGTTGATCCAAGCCGGGCTGATTGCCTATGAAAAGCCCTTCTACCAGGTGCTGAGCCTGGAGCCGGTGGGCGCGCCGCGCTCCGGCCCGATCAGCGTGGGCGAGTTGTTGCGCCAGGCGGTGGGAGGTCGGCTATGATTGACTACCAAACCTATTGCCAGATTCGTCACCTGTTCACCGAAAAGAAGCTGGGCCTGCGGCAGATTGCCCGGGAACTCAAGCTGGGGCTCAACACCGTGTGCAAATGGGCTCGGCGGGAGAGCTTCAAACGGGCGCCGATCCCCAAGCGTGCCAGCAAGCTCGATCCG
>CAIQQM010000206.1 GCA_903873945.1 uncultured Verrucomicrobiota bacterium | reverse complement strand
GTGTTAGAGTTGGCAAATGAGGCATGCCTTTGGCCCGCCGTCGTCATCCTCCATACCGGCAAGGACCTCAACGAGTTTTTTGTTGCCTCGGTTCTTCTTTCTTCGTTCCTCATGTTCAGCATAGCGACGCTTAATAGCCGCGATGTTCTCTGGCTTGCGCAATTCGCTCAATGACATCCCCTGGCACCAGGTAAAGGTTTTGCCCGGGTTGTCGGTGATTTTCTCGTACTTCATCGCCTCCTCGAACTGTTCGGGATGCGTTTCGAGAAGGCGCACCCACTCAATTGGGCGCTGGAAGAAGCAGAAGTAGCAACCGGAGTGGGTCCGACCCCATTTGAGGTAGGGCGGCATTCCGATCTCATCTTTACCCGCGAAAAGTCCCCCTAGACAAATTGTATAATTCGGGCATTCTGGATGAATGCTTGATGCCGTACGCATGTGTGGACGCTGGTTCAGTAAAACCGTGTTGGGGAGAATCACTGCCCGAACTCTGGGGCCGAACCCACCTGCACGACAGGATGCGCTCAAGGAGTTTTGTCTGCGCACCGACTGGCGTAATCGCAAAGGCGAGCTTTGTCTGAGTTCAGCCAACGTGTGCGTCAAACGCATGGAGGAACTTGGCCTGGTACGCTTGCCGCCCCCGGCCCCCAGAGTTGCCCGTTCGGCCAAGCGCAAGCTTGTGGACGACGGACAGCCCCTGCCCCCGCTGCCGCACCTGCCCCGGTCCGTCGAGCAAATCCCGGATCTGCATTTGAGCCTCATTGTCGATGCCAACGATTGCCAACACATGATATGGAACCGACTCATCAGCCGCCAGCATCCTCTCAAAGGGGCCCCTTTGGTGGGGGCTCAGTTGCGCTACCTCATTTGGGCCGGTTCGGAGCTCGTCGGGGGCCTGGGTTTTGGTCCGCCTTCCTTCTACCTGTCCTGCCGCGATTGCTGGATTGGCTGGGATGCCCAAGCCCGGGAACAAAACCGCCATCTGGTCATTGGTCTGTCGCGTTTTCTCATTCGACCCAAATTGCATTGCGCCAACCTGGCCAGCCATTGCTACCGGCTTGTGCTGCAACGGGTGCGAGCCGATTGGTTTGAGCGCTACGGCGTCAGCCCGGTGTTGGTCGAAACCTATATTGACCGCAGTACCTACACCGGCAGATCCTTAGTGGCCGCCAACTGGCTTCGTATCGGTCAAAGCCTGGGCCGGGGCCGCACCAGCCCCAACCAACACGCTCGCCCCCGAAGCGCCAAAGATGTCTGGGTTTGGCAATGGGATCCGCAAGCCCGCGCCAGGCTCCAAGAGCGCAGGTTGCCTGTGGTGGTGCCCCGGTCGGTCTTTAGCCACAGCCAGCAGGACCATTGGGTCCAGGAAGAGCTGGACGGGCTGGATCTGGGCCATGTCAAGCTCCAGAAGCGCTTTGCCAGGATGCTGCAAGACCGTTGGGCTCATCCGGACTGGAGTTTTTATACCAGCTTTGGCGGAAGGGCTGGCGGCAAAGCCGCCTATGCCTTCATTGAAAATGACAGCGCGCAACTGCAGTTTGAAAACCTCCTGGCGCCGCACCAGAACAATACCCGCCGGCGCATGGCGGCGGAGAAGGTGGTGGTTTTGGCTCAGGACACCACGACCCTGAGCTATAACGGACTCCTGCAGACAAAAGGCCTTGGGCCTGTGGGCGATGATCGCAAACCAGGGCGCGGACTACTACTGCACAGTTTGCAAGCCTTTCGGTTGGATCGCGTCCCTTTGGGCTGTGCTTGGGCCAAGGTATGGGCGCGGGATTGGGTCTCTGACACAGCGCATCGAAATCAACAGTCCATCGACCAAAAGGAAAGCGTGCGCTGGGTGGATGCCTTCCAAGCCGCAGCCAGTATCGCCGCCCAAATGCCCGGAACGGAGGTCTTCGTTAGCGCAGACCGGGAATCTGACATTATGGATTTGTATGACCGCGTCACGGTCACCCCGCCCAATCTGCATTTGTTGATTCGTGCCCAGCATGACCGAGTGCTCGATTGCGAGGAAAAACTGTGGGATTACTTGTCCAGGCAGCCCTGTGGCGCAACCATGGAGGTGGAGATTCCTCGCAATAAGGACCGGTTGGCCCGCACGGCTAGGCTGGAACTACGGTGGGCTAGAATCCAAATCAAACCCCCTCGGGTCGGATGCAAGAATAGTTGGGGCACAACGGGATTGTCGGCGCTGATGGCCCGAGAAATCAATCCTCCCAAAGGAGCGGAGCCCATCGATTGGGTACTCCTGAGCGATTGGAAAATTGACTCGGCCAAAACAGCTCGTCGCATGGTCCAATGGTATGGGCTGCGCTGGGGCATCGAGTGTTGGCATCAGGTTCTTAAGGATGTCTGCCGGGTGGAAACCCGGCAGCTCAAAACCGCTCAGGCGCTGAGCCGAGCATTGGTCCTGGACATGATCGTGGCTTGGCGCGTGTTGCTCTTGTGCCGTTTGGGAAAGGCTCATCCGCACTTGCCCGCCTCCGTGCTCTACAGCCCGGAAGAGTTGGCCATCTTGGAAGTGTTTAAAAACGAGGCGCTATCCCTTGAACGGGCACCCGGGGCAGACGATCCTCTTGAAGCATCCACGGAGAAGATCGCCCAACTCACCTCCGTAGCGGGTGGGCTTGCTCCTGAAACTCTTGCCGCGGGAGCTTCCATCGTTCCGAGCCAACTCAGCCCAGTCAAATCCACTCTGACGATGTTCCAAGCCAACTTGATCGTGGCGATGCTGGGAGGCTTCTGGGGCCGCCAGGCCGACGGCCATCCAGGGCCCGACCTGATGGGCCGTGGATTGCTGGTGTTGAACGCTCTGGTGACGTGGGAACGAATGAAAAAGATGAACCCGACAAAAAACGCGCCCGGTAAGCAACCCCGCAGCAAGCCGGGTTAGCTTCATCTTTGAGCCTTCCCAACCCAACTGTATTCAAAGACGGCATTTAACCTGAATGGTCGAGGTAGGGACACCGGTTGCCCGGCGCCCCCCTCACAAATCCCGGCGTGCGATTTGCCCGCACCGGGCTCCTCAAACTAACCCGCGGTGTATCGATCGCAGGAAGGTTGGGCAGTGTTAATCCGTCATTCTTACGACATCTGGTTGCCTGTGCGAGCTTCGTAGCTTGTCCGCCACTTCACCTGCTTCCAAACTGGCGTCTTGCCGCGGGCTACTATGAACGAATCCGACTCCCTGTTGGCTTCGGGGCGCTCTTCTTGTTGTTGAACTCCCCTACCCGCTTGGCCCTCGTTGAGCATCCTTGGCGCGCTCCGCTCAATGCTATCTTTTTTCGTTAGTGCGGAGGGACCATCTAGTTCTTTCGTTCTAAACTCTAGGGCTTTTCGCCCCACACTTGAGGGACTTCCACCCTCGGAGCAGCAAGACTTTACCTTGGCGCTCAAGAAACTGTCTAGTCCACGTTTTCGACGGTAAGGATGAGATGCACGGGCCGCCCATAGCCGGAGATTAGGAACAAGATCAGATTAAGAAGACAGCAGGTAACCAGGCGGACCATCCTGGCCAGGCAGAGCCCGAACTACGAGCTGCCAGTGAATTCCATACCGACCAGACAAACATCATCGGCGAAGGCGCCGTCCAACGAGAAACGCCGAATCTCGGCCAAGAGTTGATCAAACAATTGCGGCGCTGGCAACGAGATGCGCCTCTGCACGACGGCGAGCAGGAGCGCTTGGGAGTATAGCTCGCTTTTGCGGTTCTCAACTTCGTAAAGACCATCCGTGAAAAGCATTACCATGTCGTTGGGGCTCAGCCGCACCTCGGCAGTTTGGTAGGCAACTGCTTCAAAGAGGCCCAAGACGGGCTGGCTCTTGCCCGAAATGCCCGCCAGCGGCTCAACCTGGCCGAGGCTGCGGCGCAGGTGCAGCGGTTTGGGATGACCGGCATTGGCGTAATGCATCCGACCGGTCTTCCAGTCCGCCACAAGATAAAACGCCGTCGTTAGCATGGGGCTACCGGTATGCTTCAAGATCGCATAGAGGTCCGAGTTTAGCTTGACGAGGAATTGGCCAGGATCGTGCGCGACGGGCTCGAGTTTCTCGACCAGGGCCCGGATCATCGCCGTCACCAGCGCCGAGCGGATGCCATGGCCGGCAACATCGCAGATGAATACGCCGGCCTCGCTCTCCGAGAGCGCGGTGACGGCGAAGAAATCTCCGCCCACCGTGCCAGTGGGAAGATAGCGATGGGTGAATTGAAATGCGCTGCCGGACGCCTGCATCGAGCGCGCGAACACCGGATACTGCTGCGGCAGCATGGTGAGTTGTATCTCGCGGGCCATCTTGAGGTCGTCCTCCATCTGCGCAT
>CAIQQM010000205.1 GCA_903873945.1 uncultured Verrucomicrobiota bacterium | reverse complement strand
GCTGTTAATGACCGCGCACCATTCTTATCTCGAATTGTAATTCCCTCAGCGGCAGTGATCCTGCCAATGCAAGCGAGGGGCAAATTCGGAAACTGTTTCTTCCAGGCATCGAGCAGGGGCACGGCATCACGGCCGGCGACGGTGAAAAGGAGTTCAAAATCCTCGCCATCGGTCAGCGCGGCAAGCAGAGGCGGTTTAGCTGAGGGGGCCGTTTTGACGACCCGACGCGCTTCCGGGCTGATGGGGATCGCTGACGCCAACAGTTCCGCGCCCACACGGCTGGCCTTGAGGATATGCGGCAGGTCGCCGGCCAACCCATCACTGATGTCCAACATTGCGTGGATGGAGAAATGCTGGCTGAGCCAGCGGGCTTCGGCCAGACGGGGTTCGAAGTCGAGATGTTTGCCGGCCAGCGATCCGCCCAGTTCACCGGTCACAAAAATGGCATCACCCGTTTCAGCCCCGGACCGCAGCACCGCCTTGCCGCGTGGCACGGAACCAAGCACCGCGACTGAGATAAAGATCCGTTCGGGATTCACGGTTGTCTCGCCTCCGACGATGGCGACATCATATTTTCGCGCGAGCGCATTCATGCCGGCATAGATGTGTTCCAGGAACGCAGGGTCGAAGTTGCGAGGCAAGCCGAGGGTGACCAAGGCGGCGCCCGGTGTGCCAGCCATCGCGGCAATGTCGCTAAGACACCGGCCGAGCGCCTTATGGCCGATTTTTTCGGGGGCAGTTTCGGGTTTGAAATGAACCCCCTCCACCACGGCATCGGTCTTGAACAACAACAACCGATCGGCCAGCCCGAAATCCAGCACCGCGCAATCGTCCCCCGCGCCAACCACCACGGATTTATTGGCCGGGAGCGAGCGAGTCAGGCGAGCAATCAATTCAAACTCATTCATTGTAGAACGGATCAATGCAATCGCCCCGGCTGCCCCTGAACCAGGTACAGCATCGTGAAATTCATCGCATTAAACAGACTATGAGCTGTGATTGGGGCGAGCAAATTATTCGTTTTCTCATAGATCAAAGTGAGGAGCAGGGCCAGGACCAGGAGTGGCAGGAAGATCACAAGGTTCCCATGAATTGCGGCAAAGACCAGCGCGGTTCCCCAAAGCGCAAGACGTGGAAACCCCAACTGTTTGATCCAAGGATAGAGAATTCCCCGAAACAGAAGTTCCTCTGCGAAAGGCGCGAGCAAAATAGTGACCAGGCCCAGGACGGCACGCGAAGCCCAGGAATCGGCCAGTCGCAACACCTCGATGGCCGGCTGCGGCTCGGGTTTGATTCCGAAGCGCTGGAAGTGCGTTATCAATTGGCCGCAGACCTGTTGCAACCCCCAAGCGACGGGCAGAAATAGGGTCGCGAGGAGGATACCGCCGAGTATCGCCCGGCGCCGCTGATTCGACAACCCGAAGGCATCGGTCCAGCCAATCTGGTGCTCCTTCAGGAAACGGGCCACCAGCCATACTCCCGCGCCTTGAAAACTGACCGCAGCAACAATCAGCTGTCCGACCGAGGTTCCGGAAGGCGCCGGCCCAACAAGCTTTTGCACCCAAGCGCCGAGAAAGAGGCCGGCATAAAAGCAAACGAGCAGCGCAACAACGCGCCGCATAAAATTTTCAAGCCGCCAGGGTTTGCCAACCAACACCAGGGTCGCACCCAGAAAGAGCAGGGCGGCCGCAGCCAGGAGGAAAATCATGGCCGCGCTCGCCTTCGGGCCCGTCCCAAAATAGCGCAACAAACTCACCAAGAGAGCCCCGGAATAAACACAGACGAACACACTTACGAGCAAGCGCACCACGGCATCCGGCTTCCAGGGTTTGACCAGCAACATGGCGCAAACGTATATCAGGCTCATCGGGGTGACGATTGAAAAAGCAGTTGGTTGGGGACTGGTGGTTATTTGCCGTGAAGCGAAGATGCCGCTCCTAACGGAGCTTGGAAATTCATTTCTGATGGGGTGCTACATCGATGCCGCGCCTACGGCGCTGAGGGGTTTCCGGACAGGTTCTACAAGGAGGTCGCGCCTATGGAGTTGGGCTGGCCGCTGTTTGGCGGGGAGGGGGTTTGCCAAGATCAGCGCCGACTGACGTCGGCGACTACGTTTTTCCTACACGCACGGAGATGGGCCGGGATGTCACTTCGCCGTCAGGATAACGTAGTTCTTTTTACCTTTGCGGAGGAGGAGATGTTTGGCGAAGAGCAAATCCTTCGCAATAACGGCACGCTGAAAGTTCGCCTCGCGGATGTTGTTCAGGTACACACCGCCGCCTTCGATGTCTTTTCGCGCCTGTCCTTTTGACGAGCACAAGCCGCCGTGCACGAGCAATTCGACCAAAGGCTGGCCGGGGCCGTCGAGGTGAGCCCTGGCAATTTCTTTCGTGGGAACTTCGCCGACGATTTCGTTGAACGTGGTTTCGGATATGCCAGAAAGCTCGCCACCGAACAGTATGTCGCTGGCGCGCATGGCTTCGGTGGTCGCGTTGGAGCCATGGACCAGATCGGTCACGGCTTTAGCGAGTGCCTTGTGGGCGACGCGCGCTCCGGGGTTCTCGCTGTGCTGCTTTTCCAGAGCGGCGATCTCTTCCGGGCTTAGGAAGGTGAAGTATTTGAGGTAACGAATGACGTCGCGGTCGTCGGTGCGAATCCAGTACTGGTAGAATTTGTAAACGCTGGTGCGAGCCGCATCCAGCCAGACGGCGCCAGCCTCAGTTTTGCCGAACTTGGTGCCGTCGGCGTTGGTGATGAGCGGCAGGGTGAGGCCATAGACCGCGCGGCCAAGCTTTTTACGGGTTAGATCAAGGCCGGCGGTAATGTTACCCCACTGGTCACTGCCGCCAATCTGCAACTCGCAGTTGTAATCACGGCAAAGGACATAAAAGTCGAAGGCCTGGAGCAGCATGTAGCTGAACTCGGTGTAGCTAATGCCCACCTCGCGGTCTTCCATGCGGGCGCGAACGCTTTCCTTGGCCACCATCTGGTTGACCGAGAAATGCTTGCCGATGTCACGAAGGAAATCCAGGAAGCTGACAGGGGCAGTCCAGGTGGCGTTGTCGAGCAACCGGGCGGGATTGGCCTTCGTGTCAAAATCGAGCAGCCGGCGGAGCTGTTCCTTAACTCTGGCGATGTTTGAGGCGAGGATTTCCCGAGTGAGCAACTGCCGCTCCTGCGTCTTACCGCTCGGGTCGCCAATGGAACCGGTGGCGCCGCCGGCCAGGGCGATCGGCGAGTGGCCCAGCAACTGGAACCGGCGCAGGGCGAGCAACGGGACGAGGTTGCCGACATGCAAACTGTCCGCAGTCGGGTCAAAGCCGCAGTAAAGAGTGATCGGGCCCGGGCTGACACGTTTGGTTAGCTCCGGGATGTCCGTGCAATCGGCCAGCAACCCGCGCCATTGCAGCTCATCCAAAATATTCATCGGGTGGAAGATTAGATTGGCGATTGCCAAATTCCAATCGCCAAGTGAGGGGAAGGCCGGTGAGCACAGGCAAAGCGCCATCGAACGTTTTCAAGCCGCTGACATCATGACGCTGCCGTTGACTCGCGTGAGCCCTTAAGCCAATCTTTGCGCCATTCCGGCGCTGCGGCGCCGCGAGCCTCATAAAGACGACCCAAGAGCATGCAACAGCAAGTCTCCTCAAAAACCGCCGGACAAATGATCCTGGCCTATTTCAAGGACTTCAATGTGCTCAAGGAGACGCGCATGGAGTACTGGGGCATTCAGATCGTCAACTTCCTGGATTGCACGTTCTATTTCGCGATGCTGACGATCGCGACGGTGTTTCTATCGGACGACCTCGGTCTTAGCGACAAATACGCCGGTTACTCGACGGCGGTCTTCACTTCCGCCACGACGTTGATGCTTCTGCTGTCCGGCCTGTATACCGATTGGCTGGGCATCAAGAAATCGCTAAATATCTCGATGGCGGCGATGTTGGTGTTGCGAGCGGCGGTAGTGGCGCTGGCGTTCGCACCCGGCGTGCCGTATCGCGGGATTCTGGTCAGCGTGCTCTTCTTCCTGATGGCGCCATTCATGGCGGGTATCCAGACGGTCTTCCAGTCCTCCTGCCAACGGTTCACGACCAAACGTTCCCGGAGCGCCGGGTTCAACCTGTGGTATCTCTTCATGAACGTTGGCGCGGCCGCCGGCGGGTTCATGATCGATATCATTCGCCTCAAGCTCCACCTGGCGAACGTTCACATCTTCACGATGGGTGTGGTCACCGCGCTCCTGTGCCTGGTGGTCGGCATGACGATGATCAGGCGGGAAGACCAGCTCGTCAGTCCGGACGAACCGCCAGAGGCGGCAAAAAAAGAGGCCAAAGTGGAACACAAACCCCCGCTGCAACTTTTCAAAGAAGTGATCCGTGAACCGGCACTCTGGCGGTTGCTCGTACTCATTGCGCTGATCCTGGGCGTTCGCGCGGTGTATGCCTACCTGTATTTGCTGATGCCGAAGTACTGGTTGCGCACGATCGGACCGGACGCGGCGATTGGCGTGCTCAACACGATCAACCCCATCGGCATTGTCATCGGCTTGATTCTTTTCATCCCGATCACGAACAAGTTCAAGGTTTTCAACATGCTGGTCTATGGCGCCATGGTTTCGGCGTTCGCGCTGTTCCCGCTGGCGGTGCCCTGGCGGAATTACGGACCCAACATCGCCCAGGCGCATTACATCATGGCCATCCTCTGCATGATTATTGTCACGATCGGCGAGGTTGTCTGGTCGCCAAAACTGAACGAATACACGGCAGCCATCGCGCCGAAGGGACAGGAAGGCACTTACCTGGGCTTGTCGCTCATCCCCTGGTTTGTGGCCAAGACGGTCGTGAGCGTGCTCTCGGGTCATATGCTGGAACGTTGGTCGCCTGAGACCGTGCTCGTAAACGGGGTCAAGGTGCCCTTGCAACAAGCGATGATTCAGAACCAGGTTCCCTACTGGCACACCCCGGCAGCGATGTGGCTGATTCTAGGAATTTACGCGCTCGCCGGCTGCATCATCGCCGCGCTGTTGAGCGGCTGGCTGACGCGTGGCGCACACTGGAAAGTGGAAACCAACGCGCCGAAGTCTGACGTCCCGGAGAAAACCGGACCGGCGGCAGCCGCTTAAGCGCGCCTATTGCCAACCCGGAGCAGACCTCGAACAGGCTCTAACATGCCACGGGCTACTTCCTGACTTCTACTCCTCGAGGGATTTGCTCCGGGGAGACAGCAGGTTTGGAAGAATTGACCGGGCCATAGACTTTGCGCAAGGCCGCTTCAAAATCAAGATAGGAGGAGGGCGGCCTGGATTCGGCGGCCACAACAGGCTCAAGAGGCATGCCGCAGGCGCGACGTCCGAGGATGGAGGACAGGTCGTAAAGCTTAACGAGGTCGTTGAGACTGATACGGGCGGGGTGTTTCCGGAGTTGGCGAATGGCGTCGGAGGCGGCTTCCAGCATGTCCTCGTGAAGCTGCCACTCCTGAAGGCGGAAGCGTTGGGCGCGTTCTTTCCAATTTGAGGTTTCGTCGCGCACAAGCTGGTCGAGCGCGAGGCTGGCGGCATTGGCGCGGTGGTGGTCAAACGCAGCGGCGCGAGTTTTCCAATTGTGGCGCGCAGAAAGCTGGCGCAGGCGATGAAGGGAACAACCGAGTGAGACGGCGGTTTTGCTGAGGTGGCGCGGGGCGGGGAGCTGGAGCCAGGCGACGAAGATCTGGTAGTCGACAGGGGGCTCGTTTGGCTGGAGGGACCAGGGGTGTTGAGGGTTGAGGGTTCCGAGAGGTGACGACGCGCTGGGCGATCCAGCCCTACCATCCAAAGGAGTGCCCGGTATGGAATCGGACCGAAACTGACCGAAATCGGACCGTTTTTCGATTTTTTCCGGATGAGCCGGTTCTGTGGAGGCGGACGGAGCGGGGACGCTCCCGGAACTCGCAGGCGGGACGCCTCCCTGCCCGACCGGGGCAGTTTCCGGTGAGTCGGAAGGGAGCAGCGGGCGGCGAATGCGGCGGATTATGGGCAACATGGGTTTGGGGCAGTAATTTTGGTAATCGGTTAATCAGTGACCGACAGCAGCGGTTCAGTGTCGTGGAATTTAAGGATTTGGCGGACCAAGGTGCAAACCAGGCGGGCCGAGTTCGGCGGGCGGCACCAAAAGCGGGTGCCGGGCCGAAACCGCGCGGCGACACGATGAGACACGCGGGCGCTCGGCCGCTGACCGGCTTTGGCGCGATACACCGGACGGTAAGCTCTGCTGAATTGGTTACGCATGCCAGTCCTGTACGGCTTGGCGGGTTTCATCGTCGCGGCAGAGTTCGACGCCGGCACTGAAGAGGGTGGAGCCGCATTCGCGGTCGAGGCGGCGGCGGATTTGCTCGGCCATGCTTTGGAGCCGCGCGGTGGGGACCGACGCCAGGTCGCGCTGGGCCAGTTCGGTGTCAAGCCGCCGCAACTGTTCGGAAAGGACTTTGAGCCGGTCCTGCTTCGAAGCGAGGGTGTGGTCCACGAAATCCTCCCATTCGATGGCCCGCAGGTTTTGGATGAGATGCTGGTGCTGGCGGCTCCAGAGGATGAGAGTGCTTTTGGCGACGCCGAGCTGTTCGGCAATACGCTGGAAGCTGGCGCCTTTGGAGCGCAGCTCGATGAATTTTTGGACCGTTTCCTGATCTTTCATTTGAACCTTTCCCGCCACGTCGATGGAGCGAGTCCAAGGACGCATGATTTGAGTTACTCGAGTTATTATTCGGACCACGTTTTCACGCGTCCGACCTGTAACCCTCCCTCACCGAGAAAGGCCCAAGAAGCTGGGGGCTACTTCGCATCCCCCCGGGATGCTTTTCGCCGGCCAATCGCACGCAGCCCCGCCACGCCGATTGACGCACGAAAGCTATTAGAAACCTCACGAAAAGGCAAGAGCCAGGGTGACGAATTTTGACAGTGTAATGGGGGAATGGTGGGGGAAAGCGGGCGCGGAATCTTGGCCACAGATTGCGCAGAGTCGAAGTTCGGCTTCCCATAGCAGTCACGGATGGAACACGGATGGGGAAGGGAAGCCACGGATTAAACCTGGCGAAAGCGGCAGAGGACTGCCGCAGTCCAAAAGCTGGCGCATGTTCCAGCAGCCCAGTGACAGCCATGAGTCCATGAAAGCAGAGACGGAAACGGAATTTTAGCCACAGATTGCACAGATTTCACATAAGGGAAGTTTAGTCACTGATTGAACACGGGCCGAAGGTCGGCTTCACATAAACACAGATTTCACGGAGGAGACGAGGGAACTTGCTCGGGTTGAAGCTGGAAACGGAGTTTTCAACTTCAAGAAAAAGGGCGGGCCGTTGCCGGCCCGCCCGTGTGAATTCTTAAGCCAACCCGTTTTCTCTACTTAGTTTCGTCCTGCTTCGCATCGTCGGCGGCGTCGAAGGCATGCTGGAGGGCGACGAGGTCTTCGCCCGGCTTCAGGGCGTCGAGCACGGCCTGCTCAGCCTGGAGCTGCTCGTTGGAGTAGTTGGCGGCCTTGATAGACAGGCCGATGCGGCGGTCGGCCCGGTCAATTTTGATGACGCGAGCGGTGACTTCCTGGCCGGCCTTGAGCACGTTCTTGATCTTGTCGATGCGCTCTTCACTGATTTGCGAGATGTGGACGAGCCCATCGATCTCATGCTGCAAACCGATGAACGCGCCGAAGCTCGCGAGCTTGGTAACCTGGCCGGTGACGACGTCGCCGACTTTGTAGAGCTGATCAATGCCCGCCCAGGGATCGGTGGTGAGCTGCTTGAGGCCTACAGCGATGCGCTGGTTGGCCTTGTCCACCTCGAGCACGACGGCTTCGACTTCGTCACCCTTCTTCAACACTTCCGAAGGGTGATTGATCTTGCGCGTCCAGGAGATGTCCGAGACGTGGATCATGCCGTCGAGGCCCTCTTCCAATTCGATGAAGGCGCCGTAGCTGGTGAGGTTGCGGATCTTGCCTTTGACCTTGCTGCCGGCCGGGTATTTCTCCTGGGCCTGGTCCCAAGGATTGGTTTCGAGCTGGCGCAGGCCGAGGGAAATCTTCTGCTCCTCGCGGTTGATGCCGAGGACCTGGGCTTCGATTTCCTGGTCGGGCTTGAGCATGTCGGAGGGTTTGGCGATGCGCTTGGTCCAGGAGAGTTCGGTGACGTGGATGAGGCCCTCGACACCGGGTTCGATCTCCACAAAAGCGCCGTAGGGCACCAAGTTGACGACTTTGCCTTTGACCCTGGAGCCAACGGGGAACTTCTGCTCGATGGTGTCCCACGGATTGGCCAGCTTCTGCTTCAAACCGAGGCTGACGCGCTCTTTTTCGCGGTTGATGTCGAGCACGACGACATCGATGTCCTGACCGACTTTAAGGATTTCGGACGGGTGGCCAACGCGGCCCCAGCTCATGTCGGTGATGTGGAGGAGGCCGTCGATGCCGTTCAGGTCGATGAAGGCGCCGAAATCGGTGATATTCTTGACGAAGCCCTTGCGGATATCGCCCGGGGTCATGTCGCTGAGGAGCTTCTGGCGGCGCTCGGTGCGTTCCTGCTCGATAAGCTCGCGGCGGGACAGGACGATGTTCTGTCGTTCCTGATTGATCTTAACGACCTTGAAATCGTAAGTGTTGCCGACGTACTGAGCCAGGTTCTTGGGCGTGATGACGTCAATTTGCGATGCGGGCAGGAAAGCCTCGACGCCGATGTTGACGACCAGGCCGCCTTTGACGATGGCTTTGACCTTGCCGGCGATGGTGCCGCCTTCGTTGCAAATAGTCAGGATGCGCTCCCAGTTCTGCTTGAATTCGGCTTTTTCCTTGGAAAGGACGACCATGCCGTCCTTGTCCTCGAGTTTTTCGATGAGGACGTCGATTTGGTCGCCGATTTTGACGGCTTTGAGGTCTTCGAATTCGTTTCCGGAGATGACCCCCTCGCTTTTGTAGCCGATGTCCACCAGGACTTCTTTAGGGCGGACTTCGATGATGGTTCCCTTGACGATGTTGCCGGCGGCGAAG
>CAIQQM010000204.1 GCA_903873945.1 uncultured Verrucomicrobiota bacterium | reverse complement strand
TTGACCAGGAAGTGCACGGCCAGCCGCTTATTTATTTCGACAACGCCGCCACGACCCAGAAACCGCGCGCGGTGCTCGACGCCTTGCGCCGTTACTATGAACGCGACAACGCCAATGTTCACCGGGGCATCCACGAACTGAGCAACCGCGCCACCGCCGCCTTCGAAGCCGCCCGGGCCCGCACCGCCGCGTTCATCAACGCCCGCAGCGCCCAGGAAATCATCTTCACCCGGGGGACCACGGAGAGCATCAACCTCGTCGCTCAGGCCTGGGGTTCCAAGAACGTCAAAGCAGGCGACCGGATCCTGCTCACGGAGATGGAGCATCATAGCAACATCGTTCCGTGGCAGTTGCTGGCCGAACGCGCGGGCGCAAAGCTCGTTTATTTGCCTGTCACCGGCGATATCGGTTTGCTGGATTTGAGCCACTTCGACCAATGGCTGACCGAGGGAACGAAGCTTTTCGCGATGACCCACATCTCGAATTCCCTCGGCACAATCAATCCTGTTTCCGAGCTCTGCGCCCGGGCCCGCAGCCTGGGCATTACAACTCTCGTGGATGCCGCCCAGAGCGCCGGCCATCGACCGCTTGATGTTCAGGAGATTGGGTGCGATTTCCTCGCTTTTTCCGGCCACAAAATGTGCGGCCCGACAGGCATCGGGGTTCTGTACGGCCGCCAGGAAACGCTTGAAAAAATGCCTCCCTATCAGGGCGGCGGCGAAATGATCCTGAACGTCGATCTTCAGCAAAGCACCTGGAAACACGCCCCGCACAAGTTCGAAGCCGGCACGCCTGACATCTCCGGCGCCATTGGCCTGCACGCGGCGATGGATTACATCGACGGGATCGGGCGGCATAACATCGCGGCGCACGACCAGGAACTGGGCGCCTATGCCTACGCAAAGGTTTCCCGGCTCAAGGGAGGCATCAGGCTTTTCGGGCCGCACATCGGGCGCGCGGGTTTGGTCAGCTTCCTTCTAAAAGATGTGCACGCTCACGACGTGGTAACGGTTGCCGACCAGCGAGGCGTTGCCCTGCGCGGGGGACACCACTGCAACCAGCCGCTCATGCGCAAACTGGGTGTCGAATCCACCGCGCGCGCCAGTTTCTATTTTTACAACACCACGGCCGAGATCGATTGTTTTGCAGAAGTTCTGGCTGAAATCCAGAACTTTTTTGGCGGCTGACCGCGCGCAATTTGATGGCGCCACATGCTGTCTTTACTTTCGGCGAAAAATAACCAAGGCTGTTAGCCGCACAGATGCCTCCTGAACCAAAAACCGATGTTGCCGGCTGGTCGCCGACTTCCTGGCAGGCAAAGCCCGCCGCCCAGCAACCAGTTTATCCGGTGCCGAACGATCTACCGGCGACTTTGCAGCAACTCGCCAAACTTCCGCCCCTGGTCACCAGTTGGGAAATCGAGAACCTGAAACATCAACTCGCCGAGGCCACACGCGGCGAACGCTTCCTGCTGCAGGGAGGCGACTGCTCGGAAAACTTCGAAGACTGCGAATCCTCGGCCATCGCCAGCAAACTGAAAATTCTTCTGCAGATGAGCCTTGTGCTGGTACAGGGGGGCAAGAAGCGGGTGATCCGCGTCGGCCGTTTTGCCGGCCAGTACGCCAAACCCCGCTCCGAGGCAGCGGAAACGCGCAACGGCGTTTCTCTGCCCTCGTATCGCGGCGACATGATCAACCGCCCCGGTTTTACCCTCGCCGAGCGCACACCGGACCCGTCCCTGTTACTGCGGGCCTATGAGCGTTCCGGCTTGACCATCAACTTCATCCGCTCCCTCATCGACGGCGGTTTCGCCGACTTGCACCATCCGGAATATTGGGAGCTCGGCTTTGTGGACAATTCGCCCCATGCCGCCGACTACACACGCATGGTGGAAAGCATCGGCGAATCCCTGCGTTTCATGGAAACGCTCGCCGGAGCGGTTGCGGCCGACATCAACCGGGTGGACTTCTTCACCAGCCACGAAGGGTTGCACCTTTACTACGAGCAGGCCCAGACCCGCCAGGTGCCGCGGCGTCCCGGGTGGTATAACCTTTCCACCCATTTCCCCTGGATCGGCGAACGTACCCGCGCCCTGAATGGCGCGCATGTCGAATTCTTCCGCGGCATTGCCAACCCTATCGGTGTCAAGATTGGCCCGACTCTGACGCCCGCTGACGCGTTGGCGCTGGTTGAAACCCTCAACCCCCAGAATGAACCGGGGCGTCTTACATTCATCCATCGCTTCGGCGCCCGCCAGGTTGAAAAATGCCTCCCCCCGCTGGTGGATGCCTTACGAAGCCACGGCAAACATATCCTCTGGTGTTGCGACCCAATGCATGGCAATACCGAAACCACGAAGAACCACATCAAAACCCGGCGCTTCGACAATATCCTCTTCGAGTTGGAGGCTTCCTATCGCATTCTTAAGGACCGCGGCGCCCATCTCGGCGGGGTGCACATTGAACTGACGGGAGACAACGTCACTGAATGCATCGGCGGCGCCAGCGGAGTAACCGAGGCTGATTTGACTCGCGACTACAGAACCTTTTTGGATCCCCGCCTTAATTACGAACAGGCCATGGAGATAGCCTTGCTCCTGGCCCGGCTCATGGCACAAAACCAGAAGTAGCGCTTTGGGAATCCGCTTTCTGGCAGCGGTAGTCTCTGACAGACATTGCAGCGGCAGGCTGGAAGCCCGCCGCTACACACGCTGTAAGAGAGTTGCCAAACTTTCCGGTTCGCCCCTAGACTGAGGGTGTTGCAACCGCCGTCTGAGAACTCGAATTCCGGTGTGAAAGATGGGCTGAAGAGCCCCTCCAGCCCACCGACTTCTTCCGGGACAGGCCAGACCCGGAGCCTGCTGTGGCTCTTTCGGCTGGGCACAATTCTGCTGGCGCTAATGCTGGCATTGGGCGCGCTGGAAGCCGGTTTCCGGCTGGCAGGGAGTGGTTATTCTTCACGTTTTTTCAGGAACCTCAAGGTCGGCAACCGAGAGATCCTGGTTGGGAACAACAAACCAAGCCTCTGCTTTTTCCCACTCAAATCGGCTCGAATGCCGCCGCGAGTGCTGATGCAAGCAAAGAAAGCGCCCGGGGTTTATCGCATTTTCATCCTGGGTGAATCGACGGCGATGGGAGAGCCGGAGCTCGCATATGGCCCGGGAAGATACCTTGAGGAGCTGTTGCGGACACGGTTCCCCGAACAACAGTTCGAGGTTGTTAACGTGCGAATGCCGTCGATTAATTCCCACGGCATTTTGTCCCTGGCGCGCGAATGCTCTCATTACAAGGGCGATCTCTGGGTGATTTGCATGGGGAACAATGAAATGCTCGGCGTTTTCGGCGCGGGGACTGTTTTCGGCGCACGGGATTTCCCATTGAGTTTAGTCCGCCTGACCCTCGCGCTTCAGCAAACCCGCATCGGGAAATTGTTGTTGGTCCTTAGTCGCAAACTAAGCGGAGCTTCCTTGCCAGCCTCGTGGTGGTCCGACCTGCAGTTTTTTGCTGAGAAAAAAATCAAGTTGAGCGAGCGTCGCAAAGCCACCGTTTACCGGTATTTTCAGAGAAATCTGGAGGATATTCTCCAAGTCGGCGTTGATTCCGGCGCCGGGATCATTGTCGGCACGGTGCCAGTGAGCCTGAGGGACTGCCCTCCTTTTCTTTCCCTGTCCAACAGTAATCTGCCCGCAGCCAATCGCGCCCGGTTTGACAAACTTTATGCGGAAGGTTCCCTGGCGAAAAAGCAGGGCCGCTTCGAGGAAGCCGCACAGATTTATGCCGAAGCGTCCAGTCTTGATCCCGGGTTTGCTGAGGCGCACTTCCTCCGAGGTGAGAGTCTCCTGCATCTGGATAATTACGCCGCCGCACGCCAGCAGTTCCAACTGGCGTGTGATTTAGACGCCCTGCCCGCCCGGACAGACTCGCGAATCAACGAGTTGATTGTGGAGACCTGCCGGCAATTCGCCGCCACCAATGTCGCTTTATGCGATGCAGCCGGTTTATTCGCCACCAACAGTCCCGCTGGCAGCCCGGGTGAGGAGTTATTTTACGGGCATGCGGACCTTAACTTCGATGGAAACTACCGTCTGGCCCGCGCCTGGGCGGAGCAGGTCAAGCGTTTTTTGCCAGCGAGAGCAGCGAGCCATGCCGCGGGCGACTGGGCTTCGCAGTCAACTTGTGAAAGCCGGCTGGGTTTGACAGACTGGAATCGAAGCCGCGTGCTTAATGACGCGGCCCTTCGGTTGGAAGAGCCTCCCCTGGGCAGCCAGCCCAACCATTCCCGGCGGGCAGAAGCCCTCGAACACCGGCGGATGGCGCTACAAATGACCGCCTTTTCCGCAGAGCAGGCGCAGGAAACGTATCTGGCCGCTTTGAAGCGTGAGCCCAACGATCACTATTTGCACGAGAGTTTCGCGGACTTCCTGGAAGCGGTTGGTGATTTCAAGCAAGCAGCGGCGGAGTGGCAGCGTGTGCGCGACCTGCTTCCCCGGGATTATCTGGCCTGCTTCAAACTGGGAACGTTGCTCCTGCTTCAGGGGAATTGGGCGGACGCGCAAACATTGCTTTCACAGGCTGTCGCGCTTCGGCCAGATTTCGGCGCCGGCTGGCTCGAGCTGGGCAATGCTCACGCCGCCGACGGAAATCTGGCCGCCGCTTTGCCGGAGTACGAGCGCGCACGGCAGCTGGAGCCATTCAACCCTGGAGTGTGCTTCCATGTTGCCAGAGTGCTCTTGAAATCGAAGCGTCCGGCTAAAGCAATCCGAAACTACCGTCAGGCCATCCGTCTCGATCCGGTTTTTTGGGAAGCGCATTTTGAGCTGGGCAGGCTATTGGCCCTCGAAAGCGACCTCCCCGCCGCCAAAAACGAGTTTGAAGAAACTGTCCGCCTTAAACCCGACTTTGCGGCCGCACATCTAAACCTTGGCGCAGCGCTGATGAAACAGGGGGAACTGAACCGGGCGCTCTGGCAATTTGAAGAAACGGTGTTTCTTGAGCCGACAAACAAGTTCGCTCTGGCTTACATCAGCCAGCTTAGAGCCGCGAGGAACCGTGCGCCATGACCCCCCCCCTGCGGCCATTGGCCAGAATGCTGACGTTGGACCGCGCGCCGGATTATAATCCGGCATGCCTTCAGATTTCCGGATTGGCCGGTTTTCAGGCCAACATCACCCGCGCCAAAGCGGCGACCCGTTTGGGATCCACAGGATTTGCCAACCTGCCTCCGCGTTTGACCGCCGTGCCGACAATTACCCCGTCCGCAGTGCGCAGATAAGCGCGGGCATTGAGCGACGTCACGCCACTGCCAAGCAAAATTTTCGCGGAGGGACAGGCGGCACGAACGCGCTCGACATCGCCGACGTCCGCCGCTTTGCCAGTGCCCTCGCCAGAAACGATTAGCGCATCCGCCAGGCCCCGCTCGACGGTATCGCGCGCGGCAGCCTCGATGGTCCAGTTCCCGATCGGGACGGCGTGCTTGACGTGAACATCGGCGAATATCCGGACTTCCGGGCACAGTTGCCGCCGATAACGAAGCGTGTCGAAGGCATTGCCCTCGATAAGGCCCTGGTCGGTCAGCATCGCGCCCGCATGGACGTTGACGCGGATAAAGCTGCCGCCGCAGGCCGCGCAAAGCGCGAGCGCGGCGCGCGCGTCATTGCGGAGGACATTGAACCCAATCGGCAGTTTCACCGCAGAGCGAATGGCGCGGCCGGCGGCGCACATGGCGGCGACGGTTTCGGGGCCAACGTTCGTTTTCGCAAATGGAACGTCGCCGAAATTCTCGATAAATATGGCGCGCGCGCCTCCGTTTTCGTACGCGCGGGAATCCCTGACCGCAAAATCAATCAGCTTTTCCAGATTGGCGCGCCAGCCCGGGGATCCCGGGAGAGGTTGCAGGTGGACGACGCCTATCAGGACTTTCCCGGGAGTGTTGAAGAGAGTTTTCATTATCGATTGGTCGTTTCTTTTTCAGTCCTTATTTTTTCAAGGGCAGCCAAAGCAGCTTCGCTCTCGGCCTCCTTTTTGCTCTTGCCCTGTCCCCGGGCCAGTTCCGCACCCGCATGATGGACGGTGCATTCGAATATCCGGTCATGGTCCGGACCGGTGGCGGAGACCACGCGGTACTGCAGCGGCTCCGAGGAAACCGCCTGAAGCAACTCCTGCAGTTCGCCTTTCGGATTTTCGAGAATGGGAATGACATTAAGCCCGCCAAAAGCCGCATGGAACTCGCGCAGAATGAATTCGCGGGCGGCCTCAAACCCGCCATCGAGGAAAACCGCGCCCAGCAACGCCTCGAACGTGTCGGCCAATGCCGAAGGCCGCTCCCGGCCGCCGTGAATGTCCTCGCCGCGGCTGAGGATGAGGTGCTCGCCCAGACCCAATTTTCGCGCGTGCTCGGCCAAAGTTCTCCGATTCACCAGCTTCGCGCGCGCCTTTGTCAACGGCCCTTCGCCAACGGAGGGAAACTTCTCGTAAAGCTCGCGCGTGAGCACGAGTTGCAACACGGCATCCCCGAGAAACTCAAGCCGCTGATTGGTTTGCATTGGCGCGCCCTGCTCATGCGCCACGGACGGATGGGTGTGCGCGAGTGTCAGCAAGCTAGGCTCGCGAAAGACGTATCCCAACCGGTTTTGCAATTCATCGAATTCGGCCACAGCGGGAATGCCCTTGATTGTGTCAGGTCGGTTTTGCCACATCGCCATGACCGCCCAGGTTCGCCATTTCCGATGGCACCTCGGGCGCCTCGCTTGTCCGCTCCCCGGAAAGCAGCGCAGCCCCGGCCGACAAAGGTTCGGTTACAGGCGGGGTCAGGCCGTGCTCAAGCAGGAAGGCAACATCGCGTTGCACGTTCTCAAGCTGGTTGAGTTGCAGCCCGGGATCAATGATCGTGAACACGTCGCCGGTGGCCGGCTGCTCATAAATGAAAACCCTTCGCCCGTCCCGCAGAATTTGTTCCTTAATTTTGAGCAGGCGCTTTCGTTCAAGCATGACCGCCAGGATGTAGCCGGCAGGAATGAAGCGCGGGTCGTTCAGCTCGATGAGTTTGCGCAACAGCGATTCGGCGTTCTCTTTTCGGATCGGGTCAGCCGGCGGAGGCGGGGAGTCATAGACCCCCTGCCAGTAGGAAATGAATCCTTTGCGTTCGCGCGCGCCCTCACTGTATTGCTTCTGCCAGCAACCCGAGCAGATATCGGACCGGCGGAAATCAGCCTTCTCGTCAACCAACAGTGTATGGTAGGCCTCTTTATCGGCAAACAGCTTACTGCACGCATCGCAGCCGTGGGCACGTGATTGAATGTTCCACTCGGTCATGAAAAATTACCAGGTCGCTGGCACGCTTTTACAGACGCATTATTGCCGCGAGCCGCAAAACTGCAATCCCAATTCCATCCGGGATGCGCCCGTCGCAGCCCCAACCGCTTGTTTTGCGTGCGGGCTCGTCCGGCTGCGCTATACTGAAAATCGGCCATGCAAATCGGGTCGTTAAAACTAACTTCCAACCTGTTCCTGTCGCCACTGGCAGGCTACACCAACCTGCCGTTCCGAATCGTGGCGCGCGAGCTTGGCGGTGTGGGCCTGGCGACGACTGACCTGGTTAACGCACGTTCGCTCGTCGAAAGAAAAGCCAAAGCGCTCAAACTCATCGAATCCTCCGACGCGGACCGTCCGCTGGCTGTTCAAATATTCGGATCGGTACCGGAAGAAATGCGCGATGCGGCGATTTACCTCGCGTCCACCGGCGCCGCCTCTGTGGATATCAACATGGGTTGCCCGGTGGGAAAAGTGTGCCGGACAGGCAGCGGCTCGGCAATGATGACGGAACTGGAAAGAACGGCTTCGCTTGCCCACACGCTGGTGGAAGCGGTGAAGATTCCGGTCACCGCTAAAATGCGTCTCGGCTGGGACGACGCAAACATTACCGCGCCAGACCTAGCGCGCGCGCTGGAAGACGCGGGTGTGGCTGCGATTTTCATTCACGGCCGGACGCGCCAACAGGGCTTTTCCGGCACAGTCAACCTGTCCGGCATTCGGGCGGTAGTGGACGCAGTAAAGGAGATGCCCGTGATCGGCAACGGCGACGTCACAACGCCGGAAGCGGCCCGGAAGATGATCGACGACACCGGCTGCGCGGGGGTGAGCATCGGCCGCGGGGCATTTTACAACCCCTGGATTTTTCAACATACAGCGCACTTCCTGGCCACCGGTGAGCTCCTGCCGGAGCCGAGTTTTTCGGAGCGGGTAAGAGTCATGAGCCGCCACCTCGATTTGATGGTACAAGTCTTCGGTGAGAGCCAAGCCTGTCGCATGTTCCGGAAAGTGGCTCCGTGGCATGCGAAACGATTCGGCCCCGCCCACGAGTTCAACAAGCGAGTCGTGAGAATTTCGTCGCGGGCTGAATTTGAGGATGTGCTGGAAAACTATCTGCGCTGGCGCCAGCAATTCCTCGACGACCAGGGGGAACTCAAGCCCAGATTCCGTCCGGCGCCACTCGTGGCGTCGTTCATGGAGGAGCCGGGCACCTTACACCCCGGCCACCTCCCCGTGCCCAAAGGACCAGTGGATGTGTGGTAGTGTGGCCGGTCAGCGGCGACCATTGCGGCTCTTTCCAGATCGGGGACGGGCTGGAATCAAACGTCATCCACGAACGAATTTTTCCAGCGCTTCAAAAAGCGCGGAGGTATCGGGCAAATGCTGCCACTCCCCGTCTTTTTTCACCAAACCGAAACCAGACCCATAGGCAGGACCATTGGCAACGCACGCATTGGTGAGGCATTCCGCGACCTGTTCCCGGGCCAGTCGAATGGCACCGGGGCGATCCCCGTCCACTTCATATTTCCAGCCGACCAGCCGGGCCTGAGGAAACCATCGACGCAAGTCTGAAATGATTTTCGGAGTGGGCACCAGTTCCGCGAGGAGCGTTCCCTGGCGCGTGGAAACTTTGCCGGCTTGCACCTCGTGGAGTTCCCCCCGGGAAGAGCGGCGCCAGATTTTGCCGAAGCCGAAATCGCTGACCGCCGCGGCGTGGAAGATGGCGTCGATGGGCTGGGAGGTCAGCGTTTCCAACCGTCCGCGCAAATCGGCAGTAGTCGTGAAGGTTATTGCCTGATGGCAATGCCGCTCCCCACGCCAGACCGCCTGCTGGCCGATCAGGAGGGTGACCTCATGCCCGCGCGCCGTCAGGAAATTCACCAGTTCAGAACCGAGGCGGCCGGAGGAAAAGTTCGTCAGCCGCCGGACAGCATCCAGCGGTTCAAAGGTCGGGCCGGCAGTAACAAGACAACGCATGAGCGGATTATACCAGGTTCAACCTGCAAAAGGCATTACCTGTGTGAACGCCAGTTGAGGCTGGTGAGCATATACATCAGAAAGGCCACAAAAACGACGGCCAGAATCCCTGCGATGCCACAAAGGATCCGCATTCCACGCTTGCGCTCGAACCGGCGCCATCTTTGGTCATCCCGGAATGGGCTTGCATGATCCAATGATAGAATGCCACTAAAAACCGGCAAGCCGCTTCTCGTGGCGTACAAAAACAGGGACAGCCCAAGGCTGTCCCTGCGAATAAGATATTTTCAGAAGCAGACTATGGGGCCTTCGGGGCCGGAGCGTCCTTTTCGCCGCCGGGACCTTTCTTTCCCCGGCGCTGGTTCATGTCCTCATATTTCTTGAACTGGTCAGCGGTGAGAATCCCCTTCATTTTTGTATTTTGCTCTTCCATGATCGGCCGCATCTTCTCGCGCTGTTGTTGCCGATCCAAGCTGGTGTCGGCCGAGATCGCCTGCCGCTGCTTCATGGTGTTTTCAAGAACGGCTTTGACCTGGGGCTTCTGCGCGTCGGTCAAAGTGAGTTCTGTGGTCAAGCGCTCCATTTGCTGTTCGACGGAGGGGGGACCACCGCGTTTGCCGCCTTTACCCTCTTTGGTGGCGTTGGTGTTCTGAGCGGTGGCCATCATGCTGCAAGCCAGAAGCCCACCCAGTGCTAAAGCCGCTACTAAACTAAGTTTCTTCATTTTTTAATTGTCCTCTGTTTTTGGTTGATTTGTTTTTCAGCCGCCACACTGTGCATTCCCGGGCGACCCGACTTTCTTACTACCCATATCATAGACGCCGCGCAAGCTGAATGGGTTACAAAGTTTAACGCGCCCCACCCATGAACCCGAACGTTAAAAACACGAAGACCGCCGGACTTAAAGCAAGTCCGGCGGTCTCGGGAGGAACGAGAGTCCCGCTGTTAACCCTTGCGGGTCAGCAGCCGTATCAGAATCGGAAAGTGAATGCAGCCAGAATGGAGTGGCTGTATATCCCATCGGTCTTCAAGCCTCCGAACTCATGATCCAAGCTGCCAAGAAACTTATAGGTCAGGCCGATATCCATCGTGTTCGACAGTTCATACTTAACCCCCGCCATAGCTTGATAGGCAAAGGTAAAGTCACTTTCGCTCTCGCCCGAGCCTTCGACGCAAGTCCAAACGCCGCCAACCCCGGCGCCGAGGAACGGCTTGAATTTCGAGTCAAGCTTGAACGTGTACACTCCATTCACAAGCACCGGAACCTGCCAGAGATTCGCGTTCAACTTAAAGGACTTAGAAAACGGCACGGTGTCCTGAGTGCCGCTTATGGTTATCTTATCTAATGAATTGTACAACAGGCCGGCTTCCAACTCCAGCGCAACGGTTTCGCTGACATTGTATCCGCCAATCAGGTCAACCCGCAGACCCGGATCAAAGGAGACTTTGGGTTTGTTGACCGTGTAGGTACCTGCTGGGATCGTTACGCCAAGGACGTCTACCGGATCACTAAGCGTGCCAGCAAACGGGAACGCGACGCTCCCAATTGCGTTCCCAATTGACTTAACGTCCACGTCCTGCACCAAGGCCAAGCCCGCATCCGCCTTAAAGTAGAACCCTTGATCGGCTGCCTGAACTGGTTGCGCTATCAGCGCCGCCAATACACAGCAACTTCCGAGGGCCCCATATACACAGGATTTCATCATTTTCATAATTTCCTTCAGTTTTGTTTTTAGACTTTATCGATTTTCCCCCAACGTTTCCTGACATTGGCGGTGTTATCTCATGCCAACTGTTTGAACTCTTCTAATTCAGCCGTTATTGCTGAATAATGATTGGGACTTCTACATAAGTCGTGCGGTTATTGTCAACACGCATTTTAAGTTTTTTCGGCACCAACTCGGTCCTGCCGTGTCTTCTTGCCGTGAGGCAACAGGCGATCGCGCTGAGGCCCCAGCCGTGCGGCGGCGACAAACCGGTGGCGTGTCAAAAAGCATAGATTTCACTGGTTTTCCGAATGGGATTTTAGCCGCAATAAACGCCAACCGCCGAATGATTCCGCCCCATCCCCGGCCCCGGTCAACTTGAGCGGGTCATTCCGTTGAGAAAAATCGGGGCGTGACTTTGCGGAGGTCTCATGGAAAAGTCTGCGCACTTATGAAAGTGTTAATGTCATTTTGCGCTTTTAGCGTGGCGGTGGGCCTGGTCGCGGCCCGGGCCGACGGAACCAACAACCAAACGAAAGTCGAACCGAAACCGGAGACGAAATCGGATTCCAAACAGGAGAAAACGTCTGTGAATACAAAAGAAGTTGCCGTGATTAAGACTACGGAAGGCGAAATGGTCATCGAATTGTGGCCGGATGTCGCCCCGAAGACAGTCGAGAATTTTGTGACGCTGGCAAAGAAAGGATTCTATGACGGCACATGTTTTCACCGCGTGATCAAGGATTTCATGATCCAGGGCGGCGACCCTTTAACGAAGGATTCGAGCCGGGAACGGAATTGGGGCACAGGCGGGCCCGGCTACCAAATCAAGGCGGAATTCAACGAGCGGCATCATGACCGAGGTGTCATTTCCATGGCCCGGTCCAACAACCCGGATTCCGCAGGCAGCCAGTTCTTCATCTGCCACGGCAATCCACGTTTCCTCGATCGCCAATACACGGCGTTCGGCAAATTGATCAAAGGGGATGATGTGCTGGAGAAAATCGCCACAACACCAACACACCCGCAGGACCGACCGGACAAGCGCATGGGAATTGAGAGCATCAAAATCGCGCCCGCAGACTCGTTGAAGTGATTGGGAGAGTTGGAGGCCGCACGCCGCGGGCCAACCACTACTCGGCGGCGGCCAGCAGCCAATAACGCATGGCCCCCAGCCGGGCTGGCCGCGGTGCCGGTCACCACGGGACGCCCGCAGAAGAAATATGCCAAAGCCCTGGAAAAGAGTCAGTTCGCGGCCTGTCGGCGAGTTCCGGATTTTCAGCATTCGCTCCGACCGGACGATTTCTCCGCGCACCGGGAAGGAACACGACTTCTTTGTCATCGATTGCGCAAACTGGGTAAACGTCATCGCCCTCACGCCCGACCAGCAGTTGGTAATGATCGAACAATACCGGCATGGCTCGAACACGGTGGAATTGGAAATCCCCGGCGGCATGGTGGATGCGGGCGATGCGTCGCCGGAGGCGGCGGGCATCCGCGAACTGCGGGAGGAGACCGGATATGAAGGCGCCAACCCGCAATTGATCGGTTGGGTGTACCCCAACCCGGCGATCATGAGCAACACCTGCTTTACGGTCCTGGTGGAAAATTGCCGCTACACGACTGCGGTAAAATTCGACCAGGCGGAGGATTTGATTACGCGGCTCGTGCCCGTCGCGGAAATTCCGAAGCTGTTCGCGGCTGGAAAAATCCGCCATTCGCTGGTGAACGCAGCTTTCCACCACTTCGAACTGTGGCGGCGAGCATCCCTATCTGGCAGGTGAGTCGAGCATCCTGCCCGGCAGACTGGGCTGCTAAAGTCCGACAGCGTGTTGGAGGTATTAACGCTACGTCCCGGGTGGCAAGATGCCACCCGCTACGGCAGACAGGATGCCTGCCGCTACAGCGCGCGGGCGCTGAACTGAGACCTTCTCCAACCGAAAAAGCCGCCAACACCAGGAAAGCTATTTGCGCGCTTTCGCGACCGGAAGGGGGGCGACTTCGGGAGTTTTGACGTTGTCGTCAATGACCTTGGCCAGCACGGCCAGGGCATGGCGGGCCTTCCGCTCTTCCGGCGTCAAATTGCCGCCGTTGGCCAGGCGATCCATGCGTTTCTCGACCTCCTTCAGCGTAACGGCCATTTCGTCTATGTGCTGCTTCAGCGCTCTGCCATCAACGTCGTTCCTAGTGAAATTGGCGACCACCTGGTCGAAGTCGGGCAAAACTTTTCGGATGGCAGCACGATCCCCGGCATTTTCCAGCAGGACTTTGATTTCCGCTTTATGGTCATCAATCATTTTGTCCATCTGATCGCCCAGATCCTTGCTGAAAGAACTGCAATAAGCCTGATACTCCGTCGTGAGCATCTGCTCGAGGTCATTCCGGAAAACGGGCAATTGCCGGATGAGATAATCGGGCGCCTGCCGGATAAGGGAAGGGATTTGCCGCTCGATCTGTGTGGCGAGAAGCGGTCCCTCGATCTGCAGGTGTTGGATCAACATGCCGCTGACAACCTCCGCGGCCGGCTTTGGCTGGAAGAAACCAACCACGATGTGGCTGATGATGCCAATATAAGCGCCGACAACGGCAAGCAGAATGACGCCGACAATCCGGGTGCGTTTGAGGGTTTTCCGGGCCTTAGGCACTTCCTGGGCGAGATAGGCAACCGCGGTTGCTTCCCCCGGAACAGAGGTTTTTTGAGGCATGATGGAGGGCGTGGGTTGGGTGTTCATTACTTTGTCTCCTTCGGATGGGTGGCGTTGGCGGCGGGCAGGTCTTTGAATTCCGTAACAAACACGTCGAAGAACAGAAAGGCCGTCTGCCAGGGATCGATTTCCTGTTTTAGATCAATTGGCTCGGTTTTTTGTATTTTCTCAAGACTGGCCAAAATGCTTTGAATGGAGTCCAAATGAGGGGTGAAGATTTTCTCGCCGGTCCTGGCAAGTTGATCCTGGGCTTCGGCATTCAGGTTATCCAGCAAGACGGCGATCTGCCGGTCGTAAACGCCGGGATACATTTTGCGCAATTTGTCTTCCCGCTTTTTCAGCGTGTCGCCAACGGTCTGGTCGAGAATTTTTTCCGCCTGGACGGTCAGATCGCCGCCCATCGTGTCCAGCTCTTTCAGCGCGGCATCGGCAATTTGAGGCGCGCGCGCGTTGAGTTTTTGAAGCTCAGTCTCAACAGCCGGCTTGAGCCGCGCGAGGGAACGCCCGGCGATTTTTTCAGCGACGGGCAAAACGTCCTTCTGCACATTGGCGCTCAACTGGTCGACGAACTGATTTTGCGTCGGTCCGGTGACTGTCAGACTGTGAGCCGAGGCGATGATGGCGCTAACGCCCGCGACCACGATAACGATCAAAGCCAGTATCGTGAGGAGACGGAAGCGACGTGTTTGACCCTGGAGTTTTTCCAGTTCCTGAATATGTTGTTTGACCTCTTCTGCATTCATAGGCGACATAATTTACCAAGCCACATAATTTGTGAAGACAATAATATTCCCGTGGATGTTTCATAAGCAATTTGCGTACCGGCACGTTGCACCGATTCGGTCAAGCAATGTCATCCACCCGGTGTCACATAACGGGACGGGAAGAGCCATAATGCTGCGATGGGCATGTCCCGTTATAATGCAAAAGGGCATCCGGGAAGAGATCGCTGGCCGAATTCCAGGGCTATTATTCTGACGACAAGAAAGTGGTGGGGCAGATGGGGTGGCCGACGGGACTCGAACCCGCAACATCCAGAACCACAATCTGGGGCTCTACCATTGAGCTACGACCACCACAACCGGCGAACACGTTAGTTTTTTGCGCGCGCTGCGTCAAGAACATGCCCGGCGGCCTTGAAGCGCATCAGCCCAGCCTCAAATAGCTTTACGCGGGCGAGTTTTTTCCTAAAGTGCCTCCATGGTCGCACTCGAGACCAGCAAACTCTTCCGCCAACTCAGCCCGCACGAGTTGGGCGCGCTGCGCAGGATCGCCAAAGAAAAAACATTCGGCGCGGGCCGGGAGATTTTCAAAGAGGGAGACAAAGGCGACGGGATCTACGTGGTTAAGGATGGCCTGGTGGAGGTTTCAGCAATGGTTGGCCAGACTGTGCGTCACGTATTCGCGCGGATCGGTCCGGGGGACGTATTCGGCGAGATGGCAGTGCTTGACTACAAACCGCGTTCGGCCAGCGCAGTTGCCGCAAAAGACACCGCGGTTTATTTCATCCCCCGCGACGAGGTTCTGAACCTGCTCGAGCGCTCGCCGATGCTGGCGCTGGCGTTGCTGCGCGAGATCAGCGACCGCCTCCGCGAATTCAACTGCCAGTATCTACAGGAGTCATTGCAAGCCGAACGTCTGACTATTCTTGGCCGCTTCGCCCGTTCAATCGTTCACGATCTGAAAAACCCCCTGAACAACATCGGCCTCAGCGCGGAAATAGCGGCCATGGAGCGGACCTCGCCCCAAGCGCGAGCCCAGGCTGTGGCGCGCATCGGGAAACAGGTCGAGCGCATCAGCGACATGATCGGCGAGATTCTCGAATTCACCCAGGGAGAACATTCGGACTTCGTTCTGGCGCCGACCAACTACGGCGCCTTTGTGCTCCAACTTGCGGAAGAACTTCGCCCCGAAATCGCCCTAAAAGCCGCGACGCTCGAAGTGGATGGGCCTTTGCCACAGGCCGAATTGCTGCTGAACCCAAAGCGCCTGCGGCGTGTTTTTTATAATCTGCTCCACAATGCAACCGACGCCATGGGCGAAGGCGGCAAGGTCAGGCTGCGCGTTTTCGCCAACGAGAGAGAAGTCGTCACGGAAATTGAAGATTCCGGGCCGGGTATCGCCCCTGAAATTGCCGGGCAATTGTTTGAAACTTTCGCCACGCACGGCAAAGCGCATGGCACCGGCCTCGGCCTTTCGATTTGCAAACGGATCATCGAGGACCACCGGGGCTGGATCTCGGCGCGCAACGGACCGGAGGGCGGGGCGATATTCTCCTTCGCCCTGCCGTTGCCAAAACGGGATAATTGTTGAACAGTCAGGGGTCAATGAACCAACGCACATGAATCGCATCCATCTGTTGCCCGAGCAAGTCGCCAATCAAATCGCCGCCGGCGAAGTGATTGAACGGCCCGCCAGTGTGGTGAAGGAATTGGTGGAGAATTCGTTGGATGCGCGCGCTGCGCGCGTCACGGTTGAGATCCAGGCGGGCGGGCGCAGCCTGGTCCGAGTGACCGACGACGGGGATGGCATGAGCCGCGATGACGCCCTGCTCTGCCTCGAGCGCCATGCCACCAGCAAAATTCAACGAGCTGAAGACCTTGCCGCCATCGCCACGATGGGGTTTCGCGGGGAAGCCCTGCCCAGCATCGCCAGCGTCAGCCGGTTCACGCTGACCACGCGCGAGCGCGAAAGCGAGTCTCCCGAAGGCACCCGGATTATCATCAGCGGCGGAAAGATACTTGAGGTCAAGGCCGCCGGCACCGCACCCGGAACGACCATAGAAGTGCGGCAGCTTTTCTTTAATCTGCCCGCGCGCCGGAAATTTCTCCGCAGCGAGGAAACGGAATCCGCGCACATCCAGCATTATCTGACCCTGGCGGCGCTGGCGTTCCCGGAGGTCGCGTTCACTTTCCAGAAAGACGGCCGCCCCATCTGGCAGTTGCCCGCGGTGAATACCGACGGCAGCGCCTCCACGCGCCACGCGGCTCTCAAGGAACGCTTGCGCGCGCTCTATGGCGATGAACAAAAACTGCTGCCGGTAGACTACAATGCCACCATTGAATCAGCGGCGGAGCAAGCTGAGGAAGCGCCCCCCCTATCAACCGCGTTCCGACTGTGGGGTTTCATCGGCGCGCCGGGAGTCTCCCGTTCAACGCGCGAAGACCAGCATCTGTTCGTGAATCGCCGCCCGGTGGAGAATCGCGGGCTAAACTTCGCATTGCTTGAAGGTTATCATACGGCGCTAATGAAAGGGCGCTACCCAGTCTGCTGCCTGTTTCTGGAGCTCGACCCCGCCAGCGTGGATGTGAATATCCATCCAGCCAAACGCGAAGTGCAATTTCATCGGGAAGCCGAGGTGCGGCGATTAGTAGCCCAGGCTGTACGGCAGGCATTGCTCGCATTCCATGGTGGCGTGATGGAGGCTGAAAGCCAGAAACCGGAGCCGCCGGTCACGGCCGCCGGGTCGTCACTTCCGGGCGGCACACAAGCCGCTCTGCCGAATTTCCCGGTGGCGTTGAAGCCGTTGCCTCCGGAGTCAGCCTCTCGGCCAGCGCAGCAGCCACCTCTCGACCTGGGTTTCCGACCGACACAGCCGGTAACAACGGCACCAATTGTGGCCAAACCGGGTCCCGGGCCGGCAACCCCTGCCGCACCCGCAAAGTCCACGCCGGCATTCGAACCCGCTGGGTCTTCGCCTTCAACACGCCCCGCTCCGGTTTCACTCGAACCCGTGCCGCTGCTTAACGTCCCGCTGCGGCTCATTGGGGTCATCGGGAAACTTTATGTCGTGCTGGAATCCGATCGGGGGCTGGTCCTGCTCGACCAACACGCCGCCCATGAGCGCATTTTGTTCGAACAGATGCTCAATCGGCTGGAACAGAATGACCAGGCGCCATCGCAAAAGCTGCTGCTGCCGGAGACCCTTGAGTTGTCCGCGCGGGATGCAAATTTTTTGCGCGAGCAGTTGCCAACACTGGCGCGTTTGGGGGTTGGCTTGAGCGAATTCGGCGAGCGCACCTTCCTGCTCGATGCCCTGCCACCTTTTGTGAAGAGCGTGGCTCCACGGCGGTTTGTGGTGGAACTCATCGATGAACTCAAAGCCGCCGGACAGGAAGTCAACTCGCTGCGCCTGGGCGAGCATATCGTGGCCAAGACCGTGTGCCGTCATGCGGTAAAGGCTCACGACCCACTGGCCGGCCCGGAATTGGAGAATCTGATTGAGGATTTACGCCGCTGCGCGATGCCCTATACCTGCCCTCATGGCCGCCCGACACTCATCGAAATGAACTTCCGCGAGCTGGAGAAGAAGTTTGGCCGGACGCAGTAGGCCGGTCGCATCTGCTAAATCGCGCGCCCGCGCCGCGGTGACGGGCAATTGAGCGCTGAGTGCCGGGGAAAAACCGAAGGCTCAGCCCGGGTTCGGCGTTGGGACTTCGGGTTGCGACAGGGGGGCTGGCGGCACTTCCTCAATCTTTGCCTGTTGCTGGAGGAAATCGATAACCTTCTCATTCATGAGCTGGTCGTAGATTTGGATTAGGCCGTTGCGCTTTTGCAGGTCTTTCGCGAATTTCTCCTCCGGGATCTGATAAAGGGCGGCAAGGTGATTGATGCGGTGCGCGATTTCCTCCTGCGAAACTTTAATGTTCTCTTTTTCAGCAATCTTCTGCATCAGGAACGCGACCTTCAGGCGTTCCTTGGCGCTGTGCGTGGCGGCAGAAAAAATCTGCTCCTTTTGCTTTTCAATCACCTCCCGCTTAACCCCGCGTTTCTGGTTTTCCTGGACAATGTCGTAAACCACATTGCGCGTTTCCTGGGAAACCGCGGTTTCCGGCAACTCAAAATTGACACGGTCAAGCAAAGCCCGCACCAACTGGCCGCGGATATCCTTGCTGTGCTTGAAGGTCAACTCATTCTCCAGATCGCGCCGCACTCCCTGACGCAGCGCCGCCAGATCCGCCGCGCCGTAACTCTTCGCGAGTGTTTCATCCAAAGCCGGCAAAGCCTTCTCCTTTACCTCCACGACCTCGACCTCATAGTCCCCTTTCTTGCCCGCAAGCTGGGGGGTGACGAAATCGGCAGGAAAATCGACGGTGACTGTACGCTTATCGCCCGCTTTCGCGCCCAGGAGCTGGTCGCCAAAACCAGGGATAAACGAATTCGAGCCCACTTCCACCCAAAACCCTTTTTGCTCGGTCAACCCCCTGGCGGCAGGCGCAATGTCAGTGATTGGCTTGCCCTCGCAGGTGCCGGTGTAATTGATAACAGCGATGTCGCCGGTTTGAACTGCGCGCTCAACTTTGTTGAATTGTGTCTGCTGCTCCCGCAACACATTCAGCGCCCGCTCGATATCTTCGTCGGTGACCGTCCGGGCTTCACGTTTGGCGGGCAGGTTTTTGTACTCCGGCAAGACAAACTCCGGCGCAGTCTCGATCGTAGCGGCAAACTGAAGCGGCTGGCCGCGGTTGAACTGGATTTCCTCGATGTCCGGATGCCCCAGCACATCCAGTTTCTGCTCAGCCACCGCTTTCCGGTAAGAATCGGAGATGAGCTTCCGCTTGACCTCCTCCTCGATGTCCTTTTCGTACTTGCGGACAATCATTTCGCGCGGCGCTTTGCCCGGGCGAAAGCCAGGCAGCGCGGTCTGTTTCTGAAACTCTTTAGTGACCGATTCGAAAGTTTCATCCACCTTCTGCGCCTCGACTTCCACCCGCACGAGCTTTCTGCAGGGGGCCAAATTCTCTACCGTGACATTCACAAATAAACCTTTCCGTTAGTCGCCGAAAAATTCCAGTGGGCGGGTTGGTCTCGAGTTTCCACCGCTCAGCGAGCCGGGAACGTTAGGTAAGCCGCGAGGTGGCGTCAAGTCTTACGATTGACCGAAAATTGCCGACGGCGGAACGAACATTTTCTTTAAGTCCGCCCCTGCCGCGGCTAAGATGAAGCGCCATGAAGAACTCAACCTCGGTCTCTTTGAGCGAATTGCTGTCGCCGGAGACGATTAACTTGAACCTGAAAAGCGCGGATCGGAAGTCCGTGCTTGGGGAGCTGGCGGACCAGATCCCGCAACTGGCCGGACAGCCAGCCGCCCGGCAGGTCTTGCTACGCGCGCTGGAGGAGCGCGAGGAGCTCCACAGCACCGGCATTGGCGATGGCATCGCCTTGCCCCACGCGCGCAATGCGCTGGTGGGGTTGATGGATGAAGCGGTGATTGTTTTCGGCCGGCATCCCACGGGGATTCCTTACGGGGCCATCGATCGGGTGCCGGCGCGTCTTTTCTTTCTGCTGATTGCGCCCACGGTGACGCAGCATCTGTCCATTCTGGCGCGGCTCAGCCGCCTCCTCCGGGACTCCAGGCTGCGACAGAATCTGCTGACGGCAGACCGGCCGGAAAACGTCATAGCCCTGATTCGCGAGGCGGAAGCAAAGCTGTAAAACCGCGCTTCAGCCACACCCATTGCGCCCGAGCTCGCCTTTGAATCCTTGCTGGCGCAGAGCCTCGAACAGAACCAGCGCCACGCAATTGGACAGGTTTAACGACCGGGCGCGGCGATTGAACATCGGAATGCGAAGCCAGCGGTTGCGATTTTCCGCCAACAACTTTTCCGGCAGACCGGCGGTTTCGCGGCCAAAGACAAGGTAGTCGTCCGGATCGAAAACGGGCTCGGTATAAAGCCGGGGCCCGCTGGATTCGACAAACCAGAGACGCGCGCCGGCGGGGAGTTTTTTCTGAAACGCCGTCCAGCCGGACCAGCGATGCCACCGGACATGCTGCCAATAATCCATCCCGGCTCGCTTGAGCTGCGCGTCGTCGAGCCTGAATCCGAAAGGCTCAATCAAATGAAGCGTGGTGTCCGTGGCGGCACACAACCGCGCCACGTTCCCGGTGTTCGGCGGAATTTCCGGCTCAACTAAAACGATGTGCATAGGGAGCCGGGAACAGAAGCCGGCAAGCTGGCGGATGAAGCAAGGAATGGAGGCTGGAGCTCATCGGCTTTTGTTCATTCGGGATTGTTTTTGGCTCCGGACTCCGCCGGGGCTCCCGCCTTCGGTTTCCTTGCATAAAAAACCTTCCACAAGACCAGCCCGTGCGCGGGAGCGGTCATGCCGGCCATGCGGCGGTCTTTTTTGGCGAGCATCCGGTTGATTTCGTCCGGCGGGAATTTGCCGAGGCCCGCCTGCACCAGCGTCCCGACGATGCCGCGGCACATTTTATAGAGGAAACCGTCCCCCTCGATGATGACCGTCAGCCGCCGCCCGCTTTGCCTGAGGTCACAGCGCGTGAGTGTGCGGACGGTGGATTTTTTGGCGTAGCCCGGATTGGCGGCGAAGGATTGAAAGTCATGTTTGCCGGCAAAGAGCGGCGCGGCAAGGCGCATGGCGCGCAGGTCCAGCGGGCGGGGAACATGCCAGGCCGTGCGGCGGATGAGCGGGTTCATCGCCGGATGATTCCAGATAAAATAACGGTACTGTTTGCGGGCCGCATCAAAACGCGCGTGGAATTCCTTTCGGGCGCGCGCGGCGGCGAGCACTCGAATGTCCTCCGGCAGCCAGGCATTGAGGGCAAGCGCGAGTTTGCGGGGAGTCATGCGGCACGACCCGCGCGGCACTTCGAAATGGGCGGACATGGCCAGCGCATGCACGCCCGTGTCCGTCCGGCTCGAACTATGAACGACCGGCCGGCTCGGGAAAAGTTTTGCCAACGCCTCTTCGATCTTCTGCTGGACGCCCGTGCCGGTCTTTTGCACCTGCCAGCCTTCGTAGTTGGTGCCGTCGTAAGCAATGGTCAATTTAAATTTGACCGTGGGAATGCTGGGTTGCTGTCGGAGCATGGCCTCTCTACGCCTCTGAAACTTTGCAACAGTTCAATGCGGCAGCGAATCGAGATAACTTTGGAGCAAAATCGCCGCCGCGGTTTTATCGACTTTTCCCTTCCGCTGATCGCGCCGGACCCCGGCCTCGATCAGAAAACGATTCGCCTGGACCGACGTGAGCCGCTCGTCCCACATCTTGAGCGGCACCGTGACGGCGCCTCTGAGCGCCGCGACGAAATCCTGGACCTTGAGCGCCGCCGGCCCATAACTGCCGTCCATGTTTCGCGGCATTCCGACCAGGATGAGATCCACCTCCTTATCGCGCAGCAGAATTTTGAGCCGCGCAAGGAATTCCACAAACGGCTCGGCCGGGATGAACTCCACCGGCTGGGCAATCGTCTTAAGCTCGTCGCTGATGGCGATGCCCATTCGCTTCGTTCCGTGGTCAATGGCTAGAATGCGCATTATAAAGTTTTCAGCACTCTCTTTGCCGCGCGCACCGTCTTCCGAATATCCGCCGGTGTGTGCGCGGTCGAAAGGAATCCTGCCTCGAATTGCGACGGCGCAAAATAAACGCCCTCGGCCAGCATTCCGTGAAAGTATTTTTTGAACCTCTCGCGGTCGCTCTTCATCGCATCGGCCAGGTTATGAACCGGCTCGCTGGTGAAATAGGCGCAAAACATCGAGCCGCAGCGGTTGAACTGCACCGGCACACCCGCCGCCTTCGCCGCCCTTTTCATTCCTGCTTCAAGCGCGGCGCCGAGTTCTTCCAGAGAATCATACGCGGTTTTCAGTCGGGCGCCGCCAGTTGAACTGTCGGCCGTGCCCGCAGGGCCAACTTCCGTGCCCAGTTCCTCCAACGCGGCAATCCCTGCGGCCATGGCCACCGGGTTTCCGCTCAAGGTGCCCGCCTGGTACACGGGACCAACGGGCGCGAGGCAATCCATAATGTCCGCTCGCCCACCGAACGCCCCCACCGGCAAACCGCCGCCGATAATCTTTCCAAAGCAACTCAGCTCAGGCGCGATGCCGAACCTTTCCTGCGCGCCGCCTTTCGCCAGCCGGAACCCGGTCATCACTTCGTCAAAGATGAGCAACGCCCCATTGGCTTTGGTGATTTCTGAAAGGAACTCCAGGTAACCCGGTTTTGGCAGATACAGACCGGCATTGCCCGGCACGGGTTCGACGATGATCCCGGCAATTTGGCCCCGATTGGCCTCAAAAGCGGCCCTTACGGCGTCAGGATCGTTGTAAGGCAGGGTGATCGTGTGCTGCGTGAAGGCGGCCGGGACACCCGCGCTGTCGGGATGTCCGAAGGTCAGCGCACCCGAGCCGGCTTTGACCAGCAACGAGTCGGCGTGACCGTGATAACAGCCGTCGAACTTGACGATTTTATCCCGTTTCGTGAACCCGCGCGCAAGGCGGATGGCGGACATGGTCGCTTCGGTGCCCGAGTTGCACATCCTCACCTTTTGGACGCTTGGCACCCAGGAACAGATTAGCTTCGCCATCGTGACTTCGAGGGGATTTGGGATGCCGAAGCTGGTGCCTTTCGCCGCCGCCTGCCTGACCGCCTTGATGATTTTCGGGTGTGCGTGGCCAAGGATTGCCGGACCCCACGTGCCGACGTAATCGACGTACTTGTTTCCGTCCACATCCCACACATGCGCCTTCCGGGCCTGGTTGACGAAAAACGGCTGACCGCCAACAGCGCGGAAGGTCCGCACCGGGGAGTTGACGCCGCCCGGAATGTATTTCAGCGCCTCGGCAAAAAGCTGCTCGGACTTAACGCGCGTCATAACGACAAGCTAAAGAATGCCGCGCAGCGTTGCGAATAAATAAAGCAGGCAGGAACCGCGTGAACCGCTCTCCACTATCCGGGGTTTCGTTACCCACACTTCACTCTACCGTGACGCTCTTGGCTAAATTTCGGGGCTTATCCACGTCGCAGCCGCGCAGGACGGCAGTGTGGTAGGCCAGGAGCTGGAGAGGCACGACGGCCAGAAGTGGGCACACCGCCTCCAATGTCCGCGGCAGGTAAATGACATCGTCGGCCACCTGGGTGATCTGGCGGTCTCCCTCGGTGGCCAGCGCGATGATCGGGCCTTTGCGGGCGCGGATCATGGCCAGGTTTGCCATCGTCTTCTCGTACATGGAATCCTGAGGCACAAGGAATACCGTAGGCGTTTTTGGATCGATCAGCGCGATTGGGCCATGCTTCATTTCGGCGGCGGAATAGCCCTCGGCGTGGATGTATGAGATTTCTTTCAGCTTGAGAGCGCCTTCCAGCGCAATGGGGTAAGTATAACCCCGGCTGAGGAAAAAGAAGTGCTCAGCCCTGCCATATTTGAGGGCGATTTTTTTCAGCGAGTCGCTCTGAGCCAGCAACGACTCGATTTGCGCGGGCACGGCCTGTAACGCCTTGAGGACTTCCAGAGCCCGCTGGGCCGGGAGCATTCGCATCCGGCCCAGGTGAACTCCCAGCAGGGAGAGGATTGCCAAAGTGGAGACGAATGCCTTGGTGGAGGCCACGCCGATCTCCGGTCCGGCATGCATGTAAATGCCTCCATCCGACTCGCGCGCGATCGTACTGCCAACGACATTGACGATTGCCAGAGCGCGATGGCCGCGGCGTTTGGCTTCACGCAACGCCGCGAGGGTATCGGCTGTCTCGCCGGACTGGGAGATGACGAGGAGAATGGTGTCGCGCTGGATTGGGGCGCTGCGATAGCAGAATTCATGGGCGAACTCGACTTCAACCGGCAAGTGGGCGAGCTCTTCGATCAAGTATTCGCCGACCAGGGCAGCGTGCCAACTTGTGCCGCTGGCGGCAATGACGACCCGCTCGACTGAGCGCAGTTCGGCGGCGGTCATGTTAAGGCCGCCAAAGTGTGCTGTCGCGGCTTCGAGGTCCACGCGCCCGCGCAAGGCGTTCTCCACGGCACGGGGCTGCTCATAAATTTCCTTGAGCATGAAGTGGGCGAACTCGCCGCGCTCGGCGTCCTTGGCGGCAAATTCCAGCCGGCTGATTTGCACTTTGGCTGTGTCGGCCCCAAGGTTCTGCACGTCGAACCTCTCGTGCGTGAGCGTCACCACGTCGTAGTCGTTGAGGAAAACCACCTGGCGGGTATGCGCGACAATGGCATTAGCGTCACTCGTCAGGAAGTTCTCGCCGTCGCCGATGCCGATGATCAGCGGGGAGCCGCGCCGGGCGCCGACAATTGTATCCGGATGCTCCGTGCTGATAACGGCAATCCCATACGTCCCGATCACGTCGCGGAGGGCGTCACAGACGGCCTGAGTCAGCGGGTTGGTCTCCGAATTCTCCGCGCGCCGCTTTGTGTAATAATCGCCGATGAGGTGAGCGAGCACTTCGGTGTCTGTCCCGGAGTGGAAAGTGTGGCCGGTTTTGAGCAGTTTTTGTTTGAGACTATCGTAATTCTCGATGACGCCATTATGGACAAGGGCGATCTTGCCGGACTGGTCCAGATGGGGGTGGGAATTTTCGTCGGAAGGCGGTCCGTGAGTGGCCCAACGAGTATGCCCGATGCCAAGGTGGCCGGTGACGGGCTGTTGCTCGAGCAACGGGGCCAGGCCCTCGTCAATTTTGCCTTTTTTCTTCCGGACCGCCAGGACGCCATCCGCCAGCACGGCCAGGCCCGCGCTGTCGTAGCCGCGATATTCCAGCCGACGCAAACCTTCAATCAGTATTGGCGTCGCTGCCTTCTTGCCTGCGTATCCGATAATACCACACATGTTTCGATCCTCTTCCCTGGTTCACCCAAGTTGCCCTAGAGGGCTTGAATAGCCGCAAAATGACCTGCTCGCAAGACAATCCGAGCCGGCTTCCAAACATCCAAATTCAGAACAGATTCCCAAAAGCGCCGGGTCCGTTCGCAACCATGAGAGTTCATTGCGTCAGGCGTCCGGCCGGTTGGACTTGCCCGAGGATCCAGTGTGCGGCGGCGTCGAGGTCGTTCACTACCACGGCACGACGGAGTTTCTCCGCAAAGTCGCGCTCCACCTGAGCGCCGCAGCCGGTGCGCAGGAGGATGCACTTTTTTACGCCGGCATTCCAGCCGCATTCCAAATCAGCCAGCTTATCGCCGATGACATAGCTTTGGGCCAGGTCCACGCCAAACTGGTCCCGCGCGTCAAAGAGAAATTGGGGTGAAGGCTTGCGGCCATGGCTTGGGACATCGGGAGCTTCGGGGGCGAAGAAAATTTTCTCGAAGCGAACGCCAGAGCGGCCAAGCTCATGGAGCAGATGCTGGTGGACATTTTCCACATCGGCCAGCGTGAAGTAGCCACGCCCGACGCCGGACTGATTGGACACGATAAACAACTTAAGGCCAGCGTCTTGCAAACGCTTCAAAGCAGCGGCAGCGCCCGGGAAAATGACAACCTGATCGGGCTTTCGAAGGTAATGCCTGTCCTCGATGATCGTCCCGTCGCGGTCCAGGAAAACAGCTTGGTTCATATTCAGGCCTTAGGCGAATTGTTAACGAATCGGCCACGGAAAGGAAACGCCAAAAATCGTATTTCACAGACGGGGAAAGGGAATTTAGCCACAGATGGCACAGATTTCACAGAGTCGAAGTTCGACTTCCCGTAACAACCGCGGGCCGAACGGCGGCCTTGCGCAGACACGGATTTTTCACAAGAGGGCGCGAAGGAAGGCATGCCGGGATCAAAACTTTACCAAAACTTTACCAAAACTTTACCAAATTGGACCGTTTTTTCGGTTGGTTGATATCTTCGCACGGTCCATGGCGCGAACTGATGTCCGCTATGTCACCGCCAAAACAGGTTACGTCCTGCAAGTAAATCTTCATTCCGGTTCAAAGATGCCGCTCCGACGGAGCTCTTATGTGTTTTGGAATCGCCATTCTACAAATATGCCAGCCTGCCGAATGCGGATTGCGGATTGCGGAATTCTCAAACCGCAGGCCGAACCGTACGCCGACAACGTCCCAAACCTGTTCCATGACACTTTTTGACACTTTTGGGCATGATTTGGCCCGTTTTGAGACCGGTTTTGGGGTTCGCGCGGGGAAGTGGAGAAAGGATGGTCGAGGGGCGAACGTGGATCGCGGTACACCACGGTACACTTTTGTGCACTTTTGTACACCTGGGTACACCAAAAACAGAATTTTCAGAGGATTACAGGTCATCCGGGTTAACGGGCCGGGGAGAAAGCGGCGATGAACCGCATGCCGCCCAAACGCCAGAAGCTTTGTTGGAAACATTCATGGCCTGCGAGCCACGCCCAACGGTAGGGGGCCCGGTTTCAACTCCGTTCGCGCCCGTGTTTGTGGCGGTCGTGGAACTCTGTATCATATCGTTTTCATACACCTAACACTTTCAGGTTCATTGCGCAAGAAAATAAAAGTATTTTATTTATATGATACAATAAGGCAGAATGGGGGCTGGCAAGTGTTTGGCCACAGATGACACAGAGTCGAAGTTCGACTTCCTATCACAGACGGGGAAAAGGATTTTAGCCACGGATTAAACACGGATTTTTTACACGCAGAGGAAACCGAGGCAGGATGCCTGCCGCCACAAGAATGCGCACGCGGTTAAATTCGCCTGCCAGATTGCTCTCTCGCAATCGATTGCCGCTCACTCCCTGCCACCCGCCAAAGCCATTGGTGTGAAGTCAGAACCGCCAGAAACTGACGAAATCCTCTGTTGACGCTGCCTGTCCGGTCTCGCAGGATCGGCGTTGGAATGGTTGAGAGCGAAAACCAATTCTCCCTTACCCGCGCAGCGTACATGTCGAGGACGCAAAAAAGCAAATTCTTATCAATTTTAGCCACAGATTGCACAGAAGGGAATTTAGATGGATGGCTGATTAAGCACCCGCCAGACAACTTAGCGAGCGGATAAATCGGCGAGTTTCTCAATTTTTAGCCGCTGCGCTCGGCAAGGGCGCTTGGCCGCTCGTCCCGAGGCTCTTTGCGAATGTCTCCAGCCGGGCGACAACATCGAGGCCAACGGCTCGGTCCACTTCGCCGAATTTCTCGGTGAGTTCCGTTTGGTCGGCTTCGGTCAGGACCTTGTCGGCCATCGGAAAGACCATCGCGTCCTCTTTCCAGATGTGGTTTTGATACAGATCCACAATGCCGCGCAGCGTTTCGACCAATCCCCCCTTCGCGCCGGGTGTGCCTTGAGCATATGCGCGAGCCTGCTCTGCGAGCGCCCGGACCAGAGCGCGGCCTTTCTCATGTTCGTGGTTCAGTCCGCCAATCGGGCAGCCTTGGGGCGGCACGCCGCGCGTGACCAACATGGGAAAGAATAGCCTCTCTTCTTTGCCGTGATGCAGCTTGTCTGCATAGAGTCGGAGAAACTCCACCGCCGTTGCCAGCATCGCGGCATCGGCAGGCTGGCCCTTTTCGATGGCATCGGCAACGCCGCATAGGGCCTTGACTACGGTTTCGATGAGCCGGTGCTCGGTTTCCATGACTTGTGTCGGTTTCATTTCGGTTCTTTTACCCGTGCAGCGTACAATGTCGAGGGCGCAAAAAAGCAAATTCTATCAATAATTAATGGGCGGGCGACAGGGCGGCGGATTTCATGGCCAGGACGGTGCGCAGATTTTCCTGCGCATCAGCGTAGCCGGGTTTGATTCTCACGGATTCCCGCAACTGAGAGATCGCCTCATCCAAACGCCCCTTCCTGCCGAGAGCGACGCCTAAATGGCAACGCGCCTCGGCGTAGTCCGGACTTAGCCGGACGGCTTCCTGCAACTGCTCGATCGCTTCATCAAAACGCTGCTGCCGCACGAACGCAATGCCAAGGCCGCACCGGGCTTCGTCGAAGTCAGGCTTAAGTTTTATGGCTTCCTGGAACTGTTCGACCGCCTCAGGCAGCCGGTCTTTTACCCCCAACATCGTGCCAAGCCGATTGTGCGCGTCGGCATAGCCGGGGTTAAGCTTTATGGCCTCGCGATATTGGGCAATCGCCTCGTCAATACGTCCTTTGCCGGCCAGGGCGTTGCCCAGGTTATAGCGGGTAACCACATCATCCGGCTTAAGCCTGATGGCCTGCTGATATTGACCGATCGCCTCGTCAAGGAGTCCCTTGGAAGTGAATGCGTCACCCAAATTGCAATGCGCTCCCGCATCCTCAGGAGACAGCCTCACCGCCTCCTGCAAGTGCCCGACAGCTTCGTCCAACAGTCCTTTCCGGCCCAAGACAGCACCGAGATTGTTTTGTACCAATTGATTATTTTGCGTGCCGGCGAGCGCATGACGGAAGAGGGTTTCGCTGTCTTTCCAATAGCCAATTTGCCGGCGCGTGAGCGCCACACAGGCAAGAGCCATCGCCCCGGCAAGAATGCCGGCGACAATCGCGCGATAACGCCAGCGGCCCGTTAAGTCACCCAAACCCCAAACCAGAGCCACGAACAGACCGACCAGCGGCAGATAGGTGTACCGGTCCGCGTGCGAGTGGGAACCGACCTGGATCAACCCCGCAACCGGCAGAAGGGTGACGACGTACCAGGCCCAGCCAAAGGCCAGGTACGGTTTCCTGCGCAAAGCCCACAGCACGGCGATCCAAGCGAGCACAAACAGCAGAGCCGCCCCAAACGCCGGCCAAACTTGGGGAGCATCCGGGTAAGGATAAAAGGCCACGAGGTCATGCGGCCAAACCGTTTGCGCAAGATAACGCACATAAGAAAGGAAAGCGTTGGCGATGCGGGAACCCATCGGGAATTGGGACATATTGGCGAGAGCGCCCATCCCCTGTTCCGCCCGTATGGTAAGGAGGCCGGAGACAAAGGCGACCGCAAGGAAGGGGACTTTTTCAAAAAACAAAGACGCGAAGAAGGGCTTGGCCACGGATTGAAGCCGAAGGTCGGCCTCCCTACTGGCCGAAGATTGAAACCGGCGAAGGGGCCACCAATCAATCAGAAGCATGATGAATGGTAGAGTGACGACCATGGTCTTGCTCATCAGGCCGCAGGTGAAGAAGAGGAGGGAAAAGAGATAGAAAATGGGCAATGGAGAATGGAGAATGGATTTCTGACTTCCGCCCACGGATGGAGAACTTATGGTCCCGGGCTTCTGTGCGTAACGAACGTAGAAAAGCAGTGAGAGTATTCCGAAGAAGGCGCTGAGAACATCTTTGCGATCTGCAACCCAGGCCACCGGCTCGACATGGAGCGGGTGGAGCCCGAACAAGAGAGCGACGAACGCGCTACGCCAAGTCGCGCCGGTCATACGCCGGAACAACACGAACAACAAGCCCGTGCTGGCCGCATGGAGCAGCACAGCGGTTAAATGGAAGCCGAACGGACGCAACCCAAAGAGCTGGCGGTCCAGCATGAGGGATAGCCAGGTCAGTGGATGCCAGAAACCGGCGTGGAAATTCCCGAAAGCCCACCGGATGTTTTCCCAGCTCAAGCCACTTTGGACATGGGGGTTCGCGAAAACATAAACGTCATCATCGAGATTAACGAAGCCGTTGCGCAACGAAGGGAGAAAGACCCCGACCACGACCACAAATAGAAGAAGGGAAATGACAATCGAACCGCCTCCGCAAAGAAAATTGGCCAACGGTTTGAGAAGCGGCCTGGGGGCAGAGTCTCCCCGCGCATCTCGATTCGTGCGGGAGTCTGCCCGCCCTGCATTTAAACTGCGGTTTGCCATTTTCAGGAAGCCAGACTGCCCGAGCTGCCGGCCTTTCCGTAGGACATTGCCATCCAGGCTGTGTTTACAGAGGCCCCAAGATGAAGGCGAGAGAATAAACCGGGCTTTCAGCCCTCATCGTGTTTGCATCCCGATACCTGGGGCGTTGCCCCAGACTGGGATGACCCGCGCCGTTGGCGCTAAATCCAGGGCCAAAGACAATCAAGATCCCGAACTTGGAAACCGAGGCGAAAGCAGCAGTGCCGCGGTGAAAAATGGACCGAACCCCTGATGGGCAACGCACAGACTGCGCCCAGATTACTAACTATCGCTTCGAGTTCCAGTTAAGGCTCAATCTTCGCCAAAGATTCGCGGCTTTGTTCGAAGCGATGCCCGGGCACGACCCCCAGTCCGCCGCCGCACACTCGCTTCAAGGCTTAACCGGGGCGTCATTGAACAGGCGAAGCTTGAAACTGCCGTCGGCCTGCTCCTCTGCCATCCAGATTCCGGTGTTGGCCAAGTGCGTTTTCCACGCCTCGCTGTTCTTGAGAAGAACATGAAGAAGGAGCCGCCCGCTGTTGCCGTGGCCGACCAGAAGGATGGATTTTTCAGAGCCGCCGAAGCGCGCCCGGGCCAGGCTCACGGTTTTCTTGGCCGCCGCAGTCAGGTCGGCCGCAAGCTGCATGGGATCCTTACCAGGATTTAAGAGCTTTCGGCCATCCTCACGAAACACAAAAAAGGGCTGTTCCTGGTCAGGCAAGGCAATCGCGACTCCGCCCGCAAATAAATCCTTGCTGGGGGGCGGCAGGGTGATCCCGCTGGTGAGATTCGTCGAGAAATACTCGAATTCTTCCAACTCGGGCCAGAGTTCAGCCTTCACCCCGGTTTCCATCAGATAAGGCAGCACCGTATGTCGCGTTCTCCAGATGGGGCTGACCGCGATGAAGTCGAAGTGATATTGTTTTAACTTTTCCGCAGCTTTGGCCACCTGGGTCTCGCCTTTCGGAGTGAACATGTCGGTATTCCCGACATAGGCGGGCCATTGATCTTTCGGTTTCCCCTTCCATTCGTCCACCACATTATGGCCCCCCTCGGCATGTCGAATGTAATAAATCTTAAGCCCAGCCTGGGCCACATCGAACAGGCCGAGCCAAAGAAGGACAACGATCCACAATTGGCTGCGAAAGCGCACGCGTTTCATATTTGAACTGCGCACCCTAGTGGGCTGCTCCCCAGTTTTCAACTTCTTTCCACAAACGCCGAAAGCGCTTGAAGAAAAAGACAGTCGAGGGTTCCTGCATGGAAGCCATATATCCGACCTTGAGCCCGGCGAGTCAGTTTTTCTGCCAGGGGATGAGCGTCGCGCAGTGTTTTTCAGGTTTGCCGTGCTGCACGGGTGATGACCTTTGGCTCAACGAGCGGACAAATCGGAGAGTTTCTTTTGAATCTGCGGGTTCGGTTCGACTGACAGCGATTTGCGCCACGCTTCGGCAGCTTGCTCGCGCCGGTCGAGCGCGGCGTAAATGTCACCATTCGAAGTGACGTAAAGGTTGTCATCGTAGTTGACGAAGTCGCAGCGCATCGCCGGCCAGTAAAGGGCAACCGTCACCAGCACCAGCAATACTGCCATCAACCACACCGGAAAATGCGACCGAGCCATATTACCTTATACCCCCGTCAGTTTGCCGCTTCTTCAGGAGGGCGTTCTGCAGGTTGCTGCGGGCCTCGTCGTAATCGGGTTTGAGGCGGATGGCTTCATGGAATTGGCTGATAGCTTCGTCAATCTGCCCTTTCTCGAGGAAGGCAGCGCCAAGGTTGTTGTGGGCGTCGGCGTAGTCGGGTTTCAGCTGGATAGCTTCCTTGAACTGGCCGAGCGCATCGTCTCTTTGGCCTTTCATGCCCAAGGCCGTGCCCAGGTTGTAATGGGCCTCGGCATCATCGGGTTTGAGGTGGATGGCTTCCTGCAATTGGCTGATGGCTTGGTCGACTTGACCCTTGCTGCCGAAGGCGATGCCGAGGTTGTTATGGGCTTTGGCGTAATCCGGTTTCAAGCGGACGGCTTCCTCAAACTGGCTGATCGCTTGGTCGATTTGGCCTTTGTTAAGGAGGGTAGTCCCGAGGTCGTAGTGCACCTCAGCGTCATCCGGCTTGAGGATGATGGCTTCCTGAAATTGGCGGATCGCCTCGTCGAGTTGACTTTTCTTTAGTAGAGCCTGCCGAAGGTTGTTGCGGGGTTTGGCGTCATCTGGTTTGAGGCGGATGGCTTCATGGAATTGGCTGATGGCTTTATCGATTTGGCCTTTCCTGACGAGGGCGATACCGAAACCGTTGTGGGCGTCGGCGAAATCGGGTTTCAAGTGGAGGGCTTCCTGAAACTGGCTGATGGCTTTATCGATTTGGCCTTTGTTGAGGAGGGCGGCGCCGAGGTTGCAGTGCGCCTCGGCGAAATCGGGTTTCAAGCGGATGGCTTGCTGAAACTGGCTGATCGCTTCGGCGGTTTGGCCTTTGTTAAGGAGGGCCGAGCCGACGGCAAAGTGGGCCTCGGCATAATCGGGTCTCAATCTGACGGCTTCCTTGAACTGGCCGATCGCCTCGTCCGCTTGGTCTTTCTCGCCGAGCACGACACCAAGGTTATAGTGTGCCTCGGCGTCATCCGGTTTCAGTCTGACCGCGATCGAGTAGCTTTGCACTGCTTCAGCATAGTGTCCTTTTTGGGCCAGGTACGTACCCTGCAGCAAGTGAGTCATCGGATTCCCGCGTCGAACCCAAAACGTTGTGTAAACGGTCATGCACCAAAACAGCAAAAGCACCCAAACCGCGGTTCCCGCGGCGCGGTGCCACCGCCGCAGCCAATCCCAACCGACTGCCGCCAGCGCGCTGAACGGCAACAGTGCCGGCAAGGCGTAAAACGCCTTCGCCTGCGCGTAGGAAGGCAAAACTAAATTCATCCAAAGAAGCCCGAGGCTGTAGATGCAGATTATACTGACAACGAGGAGCCATTTCCCACGGATTCGACGCATAAGTCTTGCAAGCGTAAGCGCAGCCCCAATGATAACCACTATGGAGATCCCCAGACTTAACCAGTACCCGGCGAACATCAAATCATAGTTCCATGGAGGCAGGATTCCGCCGCTGGCGAGGCCGTCTCCCCAAAGCGTAGAGTAAATGCCGTCGGCGAAACTATGAAACGCGCTGCACAACGGCGAGATTAGAACCCGGCCAAAACTCGTGTAGAAGGCGATCGTCCGGAAACCGGGGTC
>CAIQQM010000203.1 GCA_903873945.1 uncultured Verrucomicrobiota bacterium | reverse complement strand
GCCATCCGGGGCTTGCAATCCCAATCCACTTGCCCAGCCGCCCGAAATCCCAAAATTGCCGGTTATGGCGGCCAGGACACACCCGGCGCGGACGACTTGCTCGCCATAGGCGCGGCGCTGCATGCCGTCGCCCTGGTAGAGCACGGCGGGGGTGAGCGTAGCGTATTCACGGGCGATGCGGGCGATGGTGGCGGCGGAGAGCGAGTGACGCGGGTCGATACAGACGACTTTGGCCCCATTTTGGCGGGCGAGTTTGATGAAGTAATCGGAGTTGGTGCCGTCGCGCATTTCGGCGGGGTTCCAGCCCCACATCAGGATGTAGCGGCTGTTGAGCCAGTCCTGGCGCTGGTTGCCGGTGACGAGCGTGCCCCAGACGGTGGGCGTGGCGGCGTTGATGGCGGCCCACGAGTAGGAGTTGTAGATGCCGAGGCAGCCGCCGTACAGGTTCAGCAGGCGGCGGGCGGTGTGCGAGCCGTTGAGTTGGTTGTAGGAGCCGGTGCCGTAGGGGACAAACAGGGCTTCGTTGCCGTAGGCGGCTTTGACGCGCTCGAACTGGGCGGCGATGGTGTCGAGGGCTTCATCCCAAGAAATGCGTGCGAAGTGCGCGGTGCCGCGTGCGCCGGTACGTTTGAGCGGATGGAGCAGCCGGTCGGGGTGGTACTGGCGGCGCAGATAGGCGCGTCCGCGCGGGCAGGCGCGCAGTTGCGGGGCGGCGAGGGTATCGGGGCGGTCATCGGTGTCGAGGCGGGTGATGCGTCCATTTTCAACATGCGCGATGAGCAGGCAGCGTCCGCCGCAGTTGTGGGCGGGGCAGCCGGTGCGGATGGTGGTCAGTGAGCAGTTATCAGTCATCAGTTTTTTGGTTTGCGGGCTGGATTTTCGTTGTCATCGTTCCAGCGCGCCGGGTTGGATTCGATGTAACGGGTGATGCGGTCTAATTCGGTTTCGTTACGGATGATGTGTTCTTAATACGTGCGCTGCCCTAAATTGCCGTTGAACGGTTTCCAGCCCAATTGTTTGACGCCGCGGATGTATTCGTTGGTTGTCATGGTTTTGAACCATTGAATCATTTGCGACAATGGGGCGTTTGGGCGCTGATGGAAGACGGGTTGGGGCGAACCTGCGTGTTCGCCCCTTTGGCCGGGAAATATTTCTGCGGACGCGGGGTTATGGGCGATACCGGGGCAGACACGTGGGTCTGCCCCAATGCCGTCCCCAAGGGTTTCCTCGATAAAAATAATTCCATGAAAATGATTCGGCATGGGCATGAAAATATCCACGGTAACGTTGGGGAATTTGTTGGGCAATTCCAACCACCAGCGGACAATCATTTCACCGCCGGGATTTAATTGCATCTCCCCATCCACCACCTCCCCAAACATCATTTCGCGCCCCTGTGTGACCAGGGTGACGAAATACCCGCCCGCCTGGCGGTAATCGTAGCCTTTCAGGCGGATGGAGCGGCGGTGGTGGATTTTGGGGTCGAATTTCATGGGTTTTCAGTACCCATTGCAGTTGCGGGCGAGGTAGCTGGTGCGGACAGTTTTCAGTGAGCAGTTATCAGCCGTCGGTGGTCAGGGGGAGTGAAAAGGCTCAGATATTGGAGATGGAACTAATAAAGAAAGGCAGTGCGAGATGAACCTATTTTAGTTTTTTGTCAATCTCCTGTATTTTTAGTTTTGAGATGGTTGCAGATGCGGACTGATAATTTTCTTCATAAGGACGATACCAAAATACTATAAGTTCAGATGCGCGATACAAAGCAACATCTAGCTTCTCT
>CAIQQM010000202.1 GCA_903873945.1 uncultured Verrucomicrobiota bacterium | reverse complement strand
TACGGCGCGCAAAATGCCCACTCTTCCTCGCTGACATCACTGGGATAACTCTTTCGTGCTTTCGTCATCCCCAGTGTAATGTACGAAAGTGCTTGCCTTGTACAGCCTTATCTCAATCAAAGTGCATGACAGGCTCTAGAGATTCGTTTAACAGCCGGCAAATCTTTTGCGAGAGCGCTCGGTTTACCTTGTCGCTCAATCCGCCAATGCTGCGCAAGTCTGCGAACGCTGCATCGCCCGGTTTGCCAGACATCAGGATTGCAGCCGGGTTGACCGTCACCATGACATATTGCTCGGGCTTGCCAATGGTCTCGGCTACGATTTTAGACAAGGCCGCGAGCAGCTCCTTTCGCTTGTCATCGGACAGGGCGACTGTGGTTTCAAGTTTTAAAAGAGGCATGGAATTGTTTTTTGCCGGGAGAGAATAACTCCCCATTTCTTCGCGACTTATGCGCTGCCGATTTGCGCTTGGTACTGGTCTGGACCCATCAAAACATTTAGTTCTGCCGGATCAGTAAGCTTGATTTTATAAAACCAGCCGTTCGTATAGGGCTCGCTGTTCACCAGGGCCGGATCCTGCGCGACGGCTTTATTCACCTCGATGATTTCCCCGCTCACCGGCGAATAAATATCGCTGGCGGTCTTGACCGACTCAACGACAGCACAGGCATCGCCGGCCTTGATTTTTTTGCCTACATCCGGCAGCTCGACGAAAACAACGTCCGTCAACTCGTGCTGCGCGTGGTCTGTGATGCCAATGGTCGCCACATTGCCGGATACCCGCACCCACTCGTGCGACTTTGCGTATTTTAAATCGGAAGGAAGTTTAGCCATTGGTCAATTGAGCCAAGGAGTTTTCTGGCGGTCAATCAGGTTTTCGGTAGAAAGGTTTTGAAACCACCTGCGCGACGGCATGTTTGCTGCGGATTTCAATTTCGAGCCGCGTGCCGGACCCCGCAAACTCAGGTGGAACGTAGCTCAGGCCGATGCCAATGCCCAGCGTCGGACTTTGCGTCCCGCTTACAACTTCGCCAATTCTTGCCGGGTTCGAACCTGTGCTCCAAATTGGATAGTGCGGACGCGGTGGGGCGGATTTGTCCGTCATTTTGAACGCCACCAGCTTCTTGCCGACGCCGTTCGTTTTTTGCTTTGCTAAAACAGAGCGGCCGGTGAATTCACCCTTATCGAGCGCCACAAACATCCCCAGACCCGCTTCAATCGGAGTGGTATCTTCGTCCAACTCGTGGCCGTAAAGCGGATAGCATACTTCGGTGCGTAAAGTGTCGCGGGCGCCGAGGCCAGCCGGTTTTAACCCATACGGCCTGCCTTCTGCGAGCACCTGATTCCAGATTGATTCTATGAGCTCGTCTGGCGCGATAATCTCGAAACCATCCTCGCCGGTGTACCCGGTGCGCGCGAGCCACGTGTCCTTCCCTTCAAACTTCACCCTGGCAATCTGGTTCTTTTTCAATTCCTTGACACACCTGACAGCCGTGCCTCCTGCCGACGCGCCAGGGAAGCATCGTTCGATGAAATCAGTCACTCGCGGCCCCTGCACCGCAACAGCCCCGGTTGCCCCTGAAAGGTCGCGTAAGACCGCGCCGGATCGTCCTTTGAAGCCTTCCCATTGCTTGCCCAGCCAGGCCACATCTCCTTCGATGCGCGAAGCATTGACAACCAGCAAATACTCCTCGGGTTCGAGTCGATATGCATAAAGGTCATCCACCACGCCTCCGCGTTCGTTGCACATGAGAGTGTAATGGCCCTGGCCCACCAGGAGCTTGCGAACGTCGTTCGTGAGCGCTTGATTTAGAAACGGACCAGCCTGCGGACCATCGAGGTAAACCTCCCCCATGTGGGAAATGTCGAAAATGCCCGCAGCCTTTCGCACGGCGAGATGCTCGTCCATAATGCTGGTGTATTGCACCGGCATTTCCCAACCGCCAAATTCAATAAGCTTTCCCCCCAGTTTCTGATGGGTGGCAAAAAGCGGAGTGCGTTTCATTGTAATGACTTGCCGGTTCCCATGCGTTTAGGTCAACAGCTTTGCTCGTATCAGCCTGGTGCCTGGGCAACTGTCCTGACATGCCCGGCCACAAAATCCGAGGCGAAACATAGTGCCTTGACATAGTGCTGTAAAGGAGTGGCAGAGCCGCTCTTATGACTCTTTTTCTGATCCAGGTTGATTTTCTGGCATTTACGGACGAATTGTTAATGGATGATCACACAGATGAACGAATTCAGCCTCAGATAGGGGAGTTGCTTTATGGATGACACAATGACATTTCCCGCCATATCACCAGCGTTGGCGCCGACGCCGGCCACAACGTCATACTCGCGCAGCAATCCATTTCTGGCCGAATTGGTTAGACATGATCGTTTGACCGGGCTGGGTTCACTGAAGGATACCCGCCATTTTGTGCTAAACCTGGCCGGCAGCGGCTTGGCTTACGTCCCTGGCGATTCCCTGGGGACTTTTGGCGCTAATTCTCCCGCGTTGGTGGACGAAGTGATTGGCCTGTTGGGTTTCTCTCCCAATGCGATTGTAAACGACCCTCAAGGCAGGCCAACCATGCTTCGCCACGCGCTGTTGCACGCATACACGCTCAACCGCGCCAACAGAAAAATTATGAGCGCTATCTCCGAGCGCATCCCTCAGGGCGAACAGCGCAATGGGCTGATGGAAATCGTTGATAACAGTAGCTCTCTCGGTCAGTACATCGATACCCGTGATTATGTCGACGTTCTGAAAGAATTCGATCAGGTGCGATTTGAATCCCCCGCGGCATTCATCGCCCAACTTTCGCCCGTGACGCCAAGGCTGTATTCCATCGCTTCCTCGCTCGACGCTCACCCTGGCGAGGTGCACCTCTGTGTTGCCGTGGTTCGTTACGACACTCATGGACGTCATAAGAAGGGGCTTGCATCCGGGTTCCTGGCCGACCATACCAACATGTTCGTAAAGAACATCCCGGTATATGTGCAACCCTCCCGCGCTTTCCGCCTGCCAAAGGATGGGGCAAGAGACATTATCATGTGCGGGCCGGGTGCGGGTGTGGCCCCGTTTCGGGCATTTCTGGAGCAGAGAATTTTTGACGGCGCAAAGGGCCGCAATTGGCTGATTTTCGGCGAACAACACCGCAATACCGACTTCCTCTACGGAGATGAATGGCTGAACTATCAGAAACAGGGCAAGCTGCACCGGTTTGACCTGGCGTTCTCCAGGGACCAGGCACAGAAAATCTATGTGCAGCATCGCCTGCTCGAAAATGCCCGGGAATTATGGTCCTGGCTGCAAAATGGAGCCTATTTCTACGTTTGCGGTGATGCCAAACACATGGCAAGAGACGTTCACCAGGCCTTAATCACGATCGCTGAAAAAGAGGGGGGCCTGTCACCCGGGGGCGCGGCGGAATATGTGAATGTTACACTGATGAAGACGGAGAAGCGCTATCTGCGGGATGTTTATTAACGGCGGCGGCAGCGGCCACTCCATCCAGCCTGACCAGAAATTCCTGGGCCAGCAGTTCGTAAGCCGCAGAGGCGTTGCAGGACTTGTCGTAATGGATGATGGGTTTACCGAAGCTTGGAGCTTCAGCCAGGCGCGTGCTGCGGGGAATCATCGTTTCGAACACTCGGTCGCCAAAATGCTCGCGAACCTCGCTGACAACCTGCTGCGAAAGCTTGGTGCGGCCGTCAAACATCGTCATCACTACGCCGGCGAGCGCCAGCCTTGGGTTGATGCCATTGTCGTGCAACCGGGTCATGGTAAGGTTGAGCGACGATATGCCTTCGAGGGCGTAGTACTCGCATTGCAAGGGCACCAGCACGCTGTCCGCAGCCACAAAAGCGTTGAGGGTGAGAATGCCGAGCGAGGGGGGGCAATCGATGAAGACGACGTCAAACCGCTGTGAATCCAAAACCGGCTGCAGGGCGTGGGTCACCCGGCGGAGATGATCGTCGGAGCGGGCCAATTCAATATCCACCCCGCATAAATCCAGTTCGCTGGGGATGACCTCGAGACGTTCGAAAGCGGTGGCCTGAACCTTGTCGAGGAGGCTGCCGTCGCCCAGAAGAGCGTGGTACGAACTCGCGCCTTCCTTCTTTTCAAGGCCGACTCCGCTGGTGGCATTGGCCTGAGGATCGAGGTCAAAGAGCAGCACGCGGCGTCCGAGAGCGGCGACGCAGGCTGCGAGATTGACAGCTGTGGTTGTCTTTCCCACCCCGCCTTTCTGATTCGCAACCGCGATGACTTTGGTCGGCACTCTGAAGGTTTAATGAAATGCCGGGAAAGATTCAAGAACGCATCGCGCGGAAGGAGGTCGGTCTTCACCGGAGACCCGCCGTAACCCCGCGTCAGCGTTGAACATAGCCCATTTGAACGCTTGAATCTCGGGGCGCGGCGGATAGACTTGGACCAATTCGTGCCAGGCTGGGAAAACCTGATGCGTCAAAGGTAAACAATGTTTGTTTTTGTCCGCGCAATCACTTACGCCACGTTGTTCATCGGCCTCGTGCTCGTTTACGCGCCGGCGCGCTTCTTGTCTTGGTCCGGGCTTGTCCGCCCCGTGGCGATTGAAGTGCGGCAGGTTGTGGGAATGATTGTTGGGGCCGCTGGTTTGGCTGTCGCTCTGTGGTGCGTATTCACCTTCGCATCTGTCGAAAAAGGCACGCCGGCGCCTTTCGACCCGCCGCGCCGATTGGTGATTCAGGGCCCCTACCGCTTCGTCCGGAATCCCATGTACATAGGCGCAGGAATCGCTCTGGCTGGGGCGGCTCTCTTCTACGAATCGTTGCCGCTTCTCGGCTATACTGGCTTCTTCTTTCTCGCAGCTCACCTGTTCGTGGTGGGATACGAGGAGCGCGCTCTTCGGCGAACCTTCGGCCAGGAGTACGAAACATATTGCGACCGGATTGGTCGCTGGTGGCCTTGCTTATGAACCGTATATTAAAAACCATCTCAGCATTACCGGCGGTTTTTGCCTTGATTGCGCTTGCCGGTTGTCACACACCCTCACCACAGCATGACTCTTCCGGTTTGCCCGCGAGAGGCATCACCGTGTCTGTGTCATGCAGTGACCGGGGCATGAAATTCAAAGGCACGATTGTCGCCGACGGCCACTCCAAAAAATTGTCAGGTAGGGGCAGTGGCATGTATCACGTCAGCGGTCAGAAGATTGTTTGTTCATTCCAGAAGCTGGATGTTGATGGGCGGATTACTCTGGTGGTTTCGGAGACGGGCAGGAAACTTGGCGAATCGAGCACACCGGACATGTTTGGGGGAGTTCGCGCCGAGTTGTTCCGCACGCCGACGGACCAGCACTGCATTTTTACCACGTTTTGATGATTCAGGGCTTTAATTGGAGAACTATGAAAGCGATAGTTATTGGGATTGGCGCGGTTGGCTGCCTGCTGCTTGTTTACGGCGGCATTACCCAAAGTTCGGCGGCATTCATCGGCTTGTGCCTGGGCTTCGGAGCCCTCGGCCTTGCCGCATTTATTGATCGGGAGCGTCCGCCCCGGTCAGGCCAGGAGGAGAAAAGCGCAAAGGCAGAGGGAGTTGCGTCTGACTCCGACAATCATTGACGCAGGCTGATCCCGTACGGTGGAGCGGACAGTATATCAAGCCTTGCTTGGTTTTGATTGAGCGAGAAAAACGGCTGTTTGCTTTTGGCTTCCTGCTTGGGCGGCACGAGAAACACCTGTGGCAAAAGTTGACAAATGCCTGATGCTGAATCACCAATAGTGCCAGACATGAACGTGTTTCCATCCCTCGATCCAATACCGTTGCCGGCGCCCGTCTGGCTTTTGAAGGCCTTGCACGATTTGACACTTGCCTTGCATTTCATTGCTATGGAAATGTTGCTTGGGGGGCTGTTCATCGTGCTTCTGCTCAACTTTCTTGGACGCCGGGGTGGAAACCGGTCGGCTTTGCATCTCAATGCTTCAGGATCGATCAGCCGGCGGTTGCCTGTTCTAATGACTTACGTGATCAACCTTGGGGTGCCTCCGTTGCTTTTTGCCCAGGTTCTTTACGGCCGAGCTTTCTATACCAGTAGCGTGCTTATCGGGGTGTGGTGGATCGCGGTCATTTTTTTGCTGATCGGCTGTTACTGGCATCTATACCGGTGCTCGGAGAAGATTCAAAACGGTCAACCCGGCTGGATGATGGCGCTGGTGGCTTTGGGTCTGGCTCTGGTCATTTCCCGGATTTACTCAACCAACATGACGCTGATGTTGCATCCGGATGTGTGGCAGGGAATGTACGCCAAATCGGGAATCGGAGCGCACTTGCCACCGTACGACGCCACGCTGATGCCGCGCTGGTCGTTCATGCTGGTCGGCGGATTGGTGGCGGCGGGGTTCTGGATGATTTGGCTGGCGGGACGCAGGAATATCGGAGAGGACGTGCGCGCTCATCTGTCCTCAACCGGTGGATTGCTGGCGTCGGCAGGTCTTGGTGTTGAGGTGTGGCTGGCTTTTCGAGTTTTTGGCGCCCAGCCGCCTGACGTGGTGCAGAAAGGGTTGCAGGCCAGTGCGCTTTACCACACGGCCGGGCTGGTATGGCTGGGCGGTGCAACATTGCTTTTGTTGGTCGCGTTATGGAGCGCGTTGCGGAAACCGGTCTCGGCGGCGCCGGGTTGGATTGGGTTGGTGGCGGGATTGATTTCGATGCTCGCGATGGTGGTTTATCGCGATGGAATTCGGGACCTGACGCTGCGGAGTCGTGGTTTTGATGTGTGGCAACGCGCGGTGGTCACCAATTGGACGGTGGTCTGGCTGTTTATAGTGCTGTTTGTGGCCGGGC